>NZ_JAKSYK010000150.1:0-62131 GCF_022829425.1 Methylobacterium sp. J-072
CGCAGGAGCGGGCGCAGGGCGTCGGCGAGCGCCGGACCGGTCGCCGCCTGCGCCAGCGGCCCCGCTCCCGGGACGCCCACGAAGGCCCGGGCGCTCGCATCCTCGGCGCAGGCCACCACCGGCCGGCCATAGGCCAGGGCCTCCTGGTAGACCAGGCCGAAGCTCTCGTAGCGCGACGGCGCCAGCACGACCTGCGCGGACTCATAAGCCTCGGCCAGCGCTCGCGAATCGACCCGGCCATGGGCGCGGATGCCGCTTCGGACGGCCTCCGACAGGTCCGCGGGCAGGTCGCCCTGGGGCACG
Organism: Methylobacterium sp. J-072; assembly: GCF_022829425.1. Lineage (NCBI taxonomy): Bacteria > Pseudomonadati > Pseudomonadota > Alphaproteobacteria > Hyphomicrobiales > Methylobacteriaceae > Methylobacterium > Methylobacterium sp. J-072. The sequence continues at coordinate 304 of NZ_JAKSYK010000150.1, forward strand.
CCGACGAGGTCGAGCGCGAAGGGCGGCAGCGCGCCCCGCGCCTGCTCCCCGGCCAGGATCGCCACCGCGTCGAGCAGGGCGTCAAAACCCTTGCGCGCCTCCGCCCGGCCGACGAACAGCAGGCGCACCGGCCCCGGCCCGTCCGGGTAGGGAGCCGCCCGGGCGGCGGCCGCGATCTCCGGCGGCAGGCTGAGGCCGATCACCGCCTCCGGTTGGCGGCCCGGCAGCCCGTACGCCCCGGCGATCACCTCGGCATGGGCCTGCGTGTTGGCGATCAGCCCGGCGCTGCCCCGGGCCTGCCAGCGCTCCAGGTGATCGGCGGCGGCGCCGTCGAGGCGGTCGCGCAGGCCGGGGCGCCCGTCGCGGGTGAAGGCGGCGGGTGTCGAGTTGCGGGTCACCAGGGGCAGGTCCCGGCGCCCTGTGAGCAGGCAAGCCGGGGCGTACCAGTTCGTCGCCTCGACCACGGCGAACGGCGTCCGGGCATGCTCGGCCAGGACTGCCCTGCGGAAGGCCAGCGGCGCCGCGAGATGGCCGACCGTTCCCCACCGGCGCAGCCGCGCCAGACCACTCACCGGCGGCAAAGCGATACCGACCACGGTGACGCCGCCGAGCCGCTCGCGGCCGGTTCGGTCGAGGGTGAACACCGTCACGTCGGCGCCGACCCCGACGAGGCTCTCGGCGATCTCGCGGGCCGCCGTCGACAGGCCGCTGGGTGCCGGCGGGTAATCCCAGGCGACGAGGGCGGTGCGCATCAGGCGGCGAGGAGGCGGTGGTAGAGGGCGAGGTATTCGCGCGCCATGCGCTCGGCGGTGAAGCGCTCTTCGAAGCGCCTGCGAATGGCCGCGCGGTCCAGGCTCCCGACGCGGCGCAACGCCGCCACCGCCGCGACCTCGGATTCGACGACGAACCCCGTGACGCCATCGTCCACGATCTCCGGCACGGAGCCGCGGTTCCAGGCGACCACCGGTGTGCCGCAGGCCATCGCCTCGATCATCACGAGGCCGAACGGCTCGGGCCAGTCGATTGGGAACAGCAGCGCACGGGCGCTGCCCAGCAGTTCCCCCTTCTGAATGTCATCGACCGGCCCGAGATAGGTCGCGTCGGGCCCGAGCAGCGGACGCACCTGCCGGTCGAAATAGTCCGGGTTGCCGACATCGATCGTGCCGCCCAGCCGAATCGGCATCCCGGCCGCCCGGGCGACGCGGATCGCGGTGTCCGGGCGCTTCTGGTCGGTCATGCGCCCGACGAAGGCGAGATGCGCCTCCGGCTCGGCCTGGAAGGCGTAGCGGTCCCGAGCGATACCGTGATGCACGATCCCGGCCCGGTTGGCGGCCGGGATGCCGGCTTCCTGCGCCGCCGAGATCGCCGCCACCGGCAAGTCTGGGAAGCCGGCAAAGAACAACGCCCGGTCGAGCTCGTCCACCCGCCAATGCACCGTGGTCAGGCTGCGCCGCCGGGCCGCACCGAGCAGCGCCGCGTGGGCGAACTCGCCATGGCAATGCACGATGTCGAACTCGGGCAGCCGCAGCCGCAGCGCCTCCAGTTGCAAGGCATCCAGGGCGGCCGGAACCCCGGCCGCGACGCGCCCGTGGCGCTGCTCGAGAGCCGCGAGACTCGGGTAATCGCCGACGCGCGGTAAGTCTGTCGCACTGTCCGAGGGTGCGAACAGTGTTACTTCCACGCCCAAGCTTCGCAGCGCCGTGCTGAGATCATGCACAACCCGCTCGGTGCCGCCGTGATGGTTTGGGGGAACGGGAAAAATGTTCGGTGCGACCTGGGCTACACGGATCACGGCGCTCTCTTCACATACGTTAATTTTGCGGGAGCGGCTGACAGCTTCAGCAAACGCCTGATGTTCGTCCTGCACGTCGCCCTGCAGGGCTGCCTGCGCGGGCGCGATGTCGTCTACGGCCTCACCGCCGATACCGGCGGCCACATCCGCTACCTGCTGGATCTCGTCGCCGCCTCGGCGCAGGATTTCGGCGTGGCCGAGATCGTCGTGGCGACGCGCTTGTTCCACGGTCCGCCCGGCCCGGATTACGCCGTGCCCGAAGAGCGGATCTCCGACAAGGTCAGGCTGGTGCGGCTCCCGAGCGCGGCGCCGGGCTACCGATCCAAGGAGGCGATGCATGAAGAGGTCGCGCGTTTCGCCGAGAACCTCGTCGCCTGGATCGGCACTCAGACGCGCGCCCCTGACCTGATCCACGCCCATTACGCCGACGCCGCCGCGGTGGCGGCGATCGTCGAGGCGCGGCTCGGGATCCCGTTCGTGTTCACCGCCCACTCGCTCGGGCGGGTCAAGGCGGCGATGCTCGGCGGGGACGCCGCCGAGGCCCCCGACCTAGCGCGCCGGATCGCCACCGAGGAGGCGGCCCTCGCTCAGGCCACCCTGGTCATCGCCTCCTCCCGGGACGAGGCCGAGGTCCAGTATGCCGGCTACGACGCCTACAATCCCGGCCGCGTCCGCGTCGTGCCGCCGGGCAGCGACCTCGCGCGCTTCGCCGCCGCCGAGCCGCATCCCCGGGTCGATGCCCTGATCGACCGCTTCCTGGACGATCCCGCCAAGCCGCCGCTCCTGGCCCTGGCCCGGCCGGTGGCGCGCAAGAACCTCGCGGCCCTGGTCCAGGCCTACGGCGAGAGCCCGGAGCTCCAGGCCCGGGCCAACCTCGTGATCGTGGCCGGAACCCGCGGCGACATCGACGCCCTCGACGGCGACATGGCCGCGACGATGCGCGACCTGCTGGTGCTGATCGACCGCTACGACCTCTACGGCCGCGTGGCCTACCCGAAGACGCACCGGCCCGACGACGTGCCGGCGATCTACGCCTATGCCCGCGCGCGTGGCGGCATCTTCGTCAATCCGGCGCTCAATGAGCCCTTCGGCCTGACCCTGCTGGAGGCGTCGGCGGCCGGCCTGCCACTGGTCGCCACCGACAGCGGCGGCCCCAACGACATCGTCGAGACCTGCGGCAACGGGCTGCTGGTCGATCCCCGCGACCCGGAGGCGATCGCGCGGGCCTGCCTGCGCATCCTGGCCGATCCGGCGCTGCGCGCCCGCTATGTCGCGGGCGGGGCCCGCGCCGCGGCGGCCTACGACTGGGACCGGCACGCCGCGCGCTACCACGCCCTGCTGCGGGCACTGCTCGCCCCGGAGCCGCCCCTCCGGACGCCCTGGCAGCTCCTGGTCTGCGATATCGACAACACCCTGGTCGGCTGCGAGGCGGCGCTCGGCATCTTCCGGCGCTGGCGCAGCCAGCAGGCCGGCCTGGCCTTCGGGGTCGCCACCGGCCGCTCGTTCCACAGCGCCATGGCGGTACTGGAGCAGCAGGCGAGCCCCCGGCCGCAGGTGATGATCACCTCGGTCGGCTCCGAGATCTACCATCTCGACGCCAACGGCGTGACCTACACGGCCGATGCCGCCTGGCGCGCGGCCATCGCGGGCGGCTGGGACCGGGAGGCTTTGCGCGCGGCGCTCGCCGGCATCGACGACCTCCTGCCCCAGGGCCCCCTGGAGCAGCGCCCGTACAAGCTGAGCTATTTCGGCGGGGCCGCCGCCGCCCGCCGGGTGAGCGCGCATCTCGCCGAGGCCGGCCTCGGCGCCCGGGTGATCCACAGCCACGACCGCTACCTCGATGTCCTGCCGCCGGCGGCCTCGAAGGGCACGGCGGTGGACCATGTCCGCGCCCTCTACGGCCTGCCCGAGCGGGCGGTGTTCGTGGCCGGGGATTCCGGCAACGACGTCGAGATGCTGCGCGCCCGGGTGCAGGCGATCATCGTGGCAAACTATTCCGACGACCTCGCCAGCAACGCGGCGCTGCAGCACTCCTACGTCGCCCGGGCCTCGCATGCCCGCGGCATCATCGAGGGCGTGGCGCATTTCCGCCGGATGCTGGCCCATGCCTCCTGACATCCGGCCTCCTGAGCCGCCCTCTGCGAGCGTGCTCACCCTGGTGCGCGGCCGGGCCGGATGCCTGCGCAACCTGATGCGCGGTCTCGCCCGCCAGACCGTGCCGCCGCGCGAGTTGGTGATCGCCTGGATGCAGCCCGAGCCGGCTCCCGGCCTGCCCGATCCCGGCTGCCCGGTGCGCCATCTTCACGTCCCGGGCGAGCCGATGCCGCTCGCCGCCGCGCGCAACCGCGCCGCCGAGGCCGCCGCCGGCGACCTGCTGATCTTCCTCGACGTGGATTGCATCCCGGCTGCCGGCCTGGTCGGCGCCTACGCGGCGGCCGCCTCCGGGGCGGAGGGCCTGTTCCTCGGCGAGGTTCTGTACCTGCCGCCGAAGGCCGGCCCCGATCTCGACGATGCCCGCCTCGACGAGCCGGCCCTCGACCGCCTCGGCCGCCCCCATCCGGCTCGGCCGCCGGTTCCGGAGACGGGCCTGCGCCGGGAGCCCGATCCTGGCCAGCTCTGGGGGCTGTCCTTCGCCCTGCATGCCCAGGCCTGGCGCTCGGTCGGCGGCATGGACGAGGAGTTTGCCGGCTATGGCGGCGAGGAGACGGACTTCGCCGCCCGCCTCGCCGCCACCGGGTTGCCGACCTATTGGGCGGCGGGGGCGCGGGCCTACCATCAGCACCATCCGGTCCATGTGCCGCCGTTGCAGCATTTCACGCCGATCCTGGCCAACGCCGCGCGCTTTCGCGCGCGCCACGGGCGCTGGTGCATGACCTACTGGCTCGACCAGTTCCGCGCCGCCGGGCTGATCGACTGGAACGACGACGCCCCGGCGATCCGCCTGATCCGCCCGCCCACCGCCCCGGAGATCGCCGCGGCGCTTCGGCCCGGCGCCCTGTTCTCGTGAAGCAGACCATGAAGAAGCCGATCGCGTTCTTCGTCCATCACCAGGGCCGGGGCCACGCCAACCGCACCATGGCGGTCGCCGCCGAATTCGCCCGCGATCGCCCGGTCTCTGTGCTGACCGCCGGCCCGCACCTGTTCGACGGCTTCGCCCGCGACATCGAGATCGTGCCGCTGCCCGACATGATCGGCGCCGCCGTGCCGACCCCGCGCCTCTACGCCGAGCCGACCCCGCAGGTGATGCATTGCGTGCCCCTGGGCCTCGCCCCCATGCGCCGGACCATGCGGACCATCCTCGACCATCTCGACGACCGCGCGGTCGGCCTGTTCGTGGTCGACGTCTCGGCCGAGATCGCGCTGCTCGCCCGGATCGCCAGCGTGCCGGCGGTGCAGATCCGGATGCACGGCGACCGCTCCGATATCGGCCATGTCGGCGCCTACGAGGCCTGCGTCGGGATGCTGGCGCCGTTCGATGCCCGGCTGGAGCAGGCCGACTACCCGTCCGCGCTGCGCGCCAAGACCTTCTACAGCGGCGGCCTGTGCACCAGCCTCGACCGCATCCCCGACCGCACGGAGGCGCGGGCGAAGCTCGGCCTCGACCCGCAGCGCGAGATCGTCGTTGCCGTGACCGGCGGCGGCGGCAGCGGCACCCCCTACGCGCCGCTCACCGTGGCGGCCCGCGCCGAGCCCGACGCCCTGTGGCTGACCCTCGGGCCGACCCACCGGGAGGGCCACGAGACCGATTTCGCCAACCTGCGCGAGCTGGGCTGGGTGCCCTCCGTCACCGACTACCTCGCGGCCGCCGACATCGTGATCGCCTCGGCGGGTGACAACACGGTCCACGAGGTCGCCCGGGTCGGCGGCCGCCTGATCGTGATGCCGGAATGGCGCTATTTCGCCGAGCAGACCCGCAAGGCCCAGGCCCTGGTCCGGCTCGGGGCCGCCGTCCAGGCCCCCGCCTGGCCGGGCGACCTCCAGGGCTGGCGCGACCTCCTGGCCCGCGCCCGGGCGCTCGACGGCGCCGAGCTGCGCGGCCTCTACGCCCCGGACGCCGCCCGGCGCGCCGCCGGCTGGCTCGAAGGGCTGACCGACGAACTCTGGCAGGGCGCCGAGGAGCCCGGCACGCCGCGCGTCGCCGCGCCTCCGTGATCGGCGCCCCTCTGGGATCTGCAGCCGACATAGGTTCGAGGCGCAATCGCCTTTGCAGGTCTCGACGCGCCCCCTCTCCCGCACGGGAGAGGGTTGGGGTGAGGGACCAGGTCTTTCCGGAAAACGCGCATCCCTCTCCCTGTCCCTCTCCCGCACGGGAGAGGGGACCGGCGCCCTTCCTGGGCAACGTCAAAGCCCGATCGACGACGAAAACCCGTATCGCCCCCGTACCCATCAGCCGGAGCCCGACCGTCGCATGTCCACCGTTTCCGTCGTGACCCTGGCCAAGGGTCGGCCGGCGCATCTGCGCAACGTGCTGCGCGGCCTGGAGCGCCAGACGCAGGCCCCCGCCGAGTTCATCATCGCATTCATGCAGGACGAGCCCTACGACCTGCCCGAGACGGCGTTCCCGGTCCGCCAGATCCGGGTTCCGGGCCGCGAGCTGCCGCTCGCCGCCGCCCGCAACCGCGGCGTGGACGCGGCCATCGGCGACGGCATCGTCTTCCTCGACGTCGACTGCATCCCGGCCCCCGACCTCGTGGCCGACTATGCGCGCGGGCTCGCCGAACTCGACGGCCTGCTGATGGGCGAGGTTCTGCACCTGCCCGAGCGCGCCACCGCGGGCGCCTGGCGCTACGCCGACCTCGCTGCGAGCGCGGAGCGGCATTCCGACCGCCGCGGCCCCCCGGCCTCCGGCATCGAATTGTGCAACGATTACCGCTGCTTCTGGTCGCTCAACTTCGCGATCCGGCGGGATACCTTCCGGGCGCTGGGCGGCTTCGACGAGCGCTATACCGGCTATGGCGGCGAGGACACCGATTTCGGCAAGATCCTCGACCAGAGCGGCACCCCGATCGCCTGGATCAAGGGCGCGCTGGCCTATCATCAGTACCACCCGCACCACATGCCGCCGATCCACCACCTCGACAGCGTCGTGCGCAACGCCGAGCTGTTCGAGGCCAAGTGGGGCTACCGGACCATGGGCCACTGGCTCTACGCGTTCCGGGTCATGGGCCTGATCGACGACACGCCCGACCGGCCGATCCGGATCCTGCGCCGCCCCGATGCCGACGACCTCGCCCTGACCGGGCAGCAGAGCCACCAGCCCTACACCAACTCCGCCTCCGTCATCCGGTATCTGGAATCCCGGGTCGGCGCGGCGGCGACCGCGTGAGGATCGCGCTCTTCGCCCATATCCGCCACCCGGTCGCGCCGCCCTTCACGGGGGGCATGGAGGCCCATAGCTGGCACCTCGCCGAGGGTCTGACGGCCCGCGGCCACGACGTCGTGCTGTTCGCCTCCGGCGACAGCGATCCGCGCTTCGCGATCGACGCCGTGGTCCCGGTGCATCACGAGCGCGTCTTCCCGGGCCTCGAGCATCGCGGCGATCCGGGGCTGCGGGCCCATGTCGATGCCGGCTACGCGGCGGCCTGCGACCGGATCGCGGCGGGCGGGTTCGACGTGCTGCACAACAACAGCCTGAGCCGGCTGCCCCTGGAGCGCCGGCGGACCGGACAGGTCCCCACCGTCACCTCGCTGCACGTGCCGCCCTACGACGCCCTGCGCGGCTTCGTGCACGCCAGCCCCGCCCCCGGGCACCGGATCACCGTGACCTCGCAGGCCCAGCTCCAGACCTGGTGGCCGGAGGGCGCACCGCCGGAGGTGTCGGTGCTCCACAACGGCGTCGACCCCGCGGCCTGGCCGTTCCGGGACCGGGGCGACGGCAGCGCCGCCTGGTCCGGGCGCCTGGCGGCGATCAAGGGCGCGCACCACGCGATCGCGGCGGCCAGGGTGGCCGGTATCCCGCTGACCCTGTACGGCCCGATCGAGGAGCCCGATTACTGGGCGGATCGGATCGCCCCGCAGCTCGGCGGCCCGATCCGCTACGGCGGCCATCTCGACGGCCGGGCGCTCGCTGCCGCGATCGGCAGCGCCTCCGTGTTCCTGTTCACCCCGTGCTGGGACGAGCCGTTCGGGCTGGTGGCGATCGAGGCGATGGCCTGCGGCCTGCCCATCGCCGGCCTCGCCAACGGCGCCGCGCCAGAGGTGGTCGGCGAGGCCGGATGCCTCGTTCCGGGAGGGGATGAAGCCGATCTGGCCCGGGCGATCGGCGTGGCGCTCGCCATCCCGCGAACGGTCCCGCAGGCCCGGGTCCGGCGCTTGTTCAACCGCGACCTGTGGCTCGACCGTTGCGAGGCGCTCTACGCGCAGGTCCGCGCCGGAACCGCTCCGGCCGCGCGGGTCGGCTGAAGCTGCCCGGATTGCGTTACAACGTACGATCGCTCTTGGGCATCGGGGACGACAGTCGGGATGACGAGGTTGGGCGCGAATCCGTCATGCGTCGCGATCTGAGCGAACGTCCGGTTTCTTGACTTTGCTTCCCGGAAGCGGACTGGCGGAAAGCCACCCGACCCAGCCATTTAGAAGCGCCCATCGACTGAACTGGAACTCGCCGAGAGCGGAATGGCAGCTTCAGCGCAGATCAACCAGAAAAGAAGACTTGATAGTTGGGCCGCGACGAAGCCCGAAGACTGCGCCGGCGGAGATGCCGGCGGGTGCGGTATAGCACTGAGCCTCGGCGGCCGTGTTGGCCGCTCATGAAAAGGCGAGGACGAAGGCGGCGAGCAGGCAGTTCAAAGTAAGCTCCATCGATCCGGTGGGTGACGGCCCGTCGCCGTGATCTGATGCCGTCACGATGGTCCTGTCCCAGCCCCGCCAGAACCCGAAACGAATGGATGGACACGTTCGAGAACATCGAAACGCCGGAAGGCGCTCCTTGCGCCTCAATGGTGCCCGGCCATGTGTCGGCCGATCGTTCCGATCTCGGCCGTCGCGGCCGCCGTCTCGTAGACCAGGCGCCCGTCCGACATCACGACGATCCGGTCCGACAGTTCCAGGATCTCGTCGAGGTCTTCGCTGATCAGGAGGACCGCCGCGCCGGCATTGCGGGCGGCCACGATCCGCGTGCGGATCTCCGACACCGCCGCGAAGTCGAGGCCGAAGCAGGGGTTGACCACGATCAGGAGATCGACCGGGTCGGTCAGCTCGCGTGCAAGCACCGCGCGCTGCACATTGCCGCCTGACAGAGTCGCGATCGGCGCCTCGGAGGAGGCGGTCTTCACCTTGAAGCGCGCGATCAGATCCTTGGCGCGCCGGGTCATCGCCCCCCTGTCGAGCCACAGGGTCGGCGGTCCGGACGGGTCCTCGCCACGCCGGTCGAAGGCGCGGAAGGCGAGATTCTCCGCTACCGACATCCGCGGGGCGCAGGCGTTGCGCAGGGGCTCCTCCGGGATGAAGCGCACGCGCCGCGCCCGGCTCTGCGCGCGCCGGCCGGTATAGGGCTCGCCCGCCACCGCGACGCGCCCGCCGGCTGCGCGGATCTGGCCGCCGAGCACGTCGGCGAGCTCCTTCTGGCCGTTGCCGGAGACGCCCGCGATGCCGACGATCTCCCGCGCCCGGACGCGCAGGTCCGCGATCGCGATGCGGCGCAGGCCCGAGGCGTCGGTGGCGTCGAGCGCCTCGATGCGCAGGATCTCCCGCGCCGCGTCCGGCTCGCCGATCCGGGCCGCGATCGGGCGCACGACCCGCTCCCCGATCATCATCGCCGCCATGTCGTCGCGCGAGAGATCGCCGACCGCGCCGCCGCCCACGAGCCTGCCGCGGCGCAGGACGCTCAGCGAGCGGGCGAAGGTCTCGACCTCCCGGAATTTGTGGCTGATCATCAGCACGGTGAGGGCGCCGCGGTCGGTCATGGCGCGCAGGAGACCCAGCACCTCCTCCGCCTCGTCGGGCGTGAGCACCGAGGTCGGCTCGTCGAGGATCAGGAAACGGGCCTTCAGATAGAGCTGCTTGACGATCTCGAGCTTCTGTTTCTCGCCTGCGGCAAGTTCCGCGACCGGCCGGTCGAGGTTCAGCCGAAACGGCATCCCGGCCATGAAGGCCGAGAGCGCCGCGCGCTCGGCCTTCCAGTCGAGGATCGCCGGCGCGTCGGCGCGGCTGATCACGAGGTTCTCCGCCCCCGTCAGAGACGGCACCAGCGTGAAATGCTGGTAGACCATGCCGAGGCCGCGCGCCTGCGCACCCTTCGGATTGGTGATCTCGGCCTCGCGCCCGTCGACCAGGACGCTGCCGGCGGTCGGCGCGTAGAAGCCCATCACGCATTTGACCAGGGTCGACTTGCCGGCGCCGTTCTCGCCGAGCAGGGCGTGGAAGCCGCCGGCCTCGATCTTCATCGACACGTCGTCGAGTGCCGCGAAGGCGCCGAAGCGCTTCGTCATACCGATCGTCTCGACGCCGATGGCGCCGGGCGTGGTGTCCATCGCGCTCACCCCATGGCCTGGAGGATCGCCGCGGAGGCGGCGACCGCCCCGAAGACGCCGCCCTGCATCGTCACCATCCGCAGCGCCGCCTCGTGGTTGCTGCGATCGGTGGCGGCGGTGCCGTCGGAGACGATCACGCACTCGAAGCCGCGGTCGTTGGCCTCGCGCATCGTGGTGTGGACGCAGACGTCGGTGGTGATGCCGGTCAGGATCAGGTTGCGGATGCCGCGCTGGTTGAGGATCAGTTCCAGGTCGGTCGCACAGAACGAGCCCTTGCCGGGCTTGTCGATGACCGGCTCGCCGGGCAGCGGCGCCAACTCGGCGATGATCTCCCAGCCCGGCTCGCCGCGCACCAGCACCCGGCCGCAAGGGCCGGGATCGCCGATCCCCGCCCCGATCCGGCGCGAGCGCCAGCGCTTGTTGGCGGGCAGGTCCGCGAGGTCCGGGCGGTGGCCCTCGCGCGTGTGGATCACGTGGTAGCCGTGGGCCCGCGCCGCGGCGAGCAGTTCCGCGATCGGGCCGATCGGAGCGCGGGTGAGCGCGAGGTCGTAGCCCATGGCGTCGACATAGCCGCCCGGCCCGCAGAAGTCGGTCTGCATGTCGATGATGACCAGCGCCGTGTTCCCGGAGCGCAGGTCGCCGTCATAGGGCCAGGGGTAGGGCTCGGACGCCACGTAGGTGCCGGCGGCGGTCTCGCTGGCGAGCGGGATCACGCTCACTCCGCCGCCTCCCGCGAAGCCGGCGTCTGCGCCGCGCCGTAGGAGCGGGTCGGCGCCGGGAAACCGCAGCCCGTGCCGTCGACGACCTTCACCGCGTCCTCCCACGGCAGCGCGTACCGGCCCGCGGCGAGGTCGTGCATGTAGGTGTAGGGGCAATCCTGGGCGCCGCCCTTCACGGCCGTGTAGCCGCGATGGCCGAGCTGGTAGATGTTGTTCTCGACTCCCCAGTGAATGCGCGCCTCGCGCACGAGATCGGGCCGTACCTCGGCCGTGATGATCTCGTCGACGCGGCCCGTGGTCCCGTGGGCGATCACCGACCCGTCGAAGTTGCAGATCATGCCTTCGCCCATCGAGTCGAAGGCACCATCCGAGCCGCACATGCAGACGCTGGCGGTGATCATCAGGTTGCAGAAGGCGTTCGACTGGTTGGTGAAGCGCCAGGATTCCCGGATCGGCGCCGTGTAGCCGGCCGTGCGGATCATGATCTCGGCGCCCTTGTAGGCGCATTCGCGCGCCATTTCCGGGAACATGCCGTCGTGGCAGATGATCAGGGCGATCTTGGCGCCCCGGGGACCCTCGATGACCGGGATGCCGATGTCGCCGGGCTCCCACGGCTCGACCGGCACCCACGGATGCATCTTGCGGTAATAGAGCTTCACCGCGCCGGCATCGTCGATGATCAAACCGGAATTGAACGGGCTGCCGTCCGGGTTGGCCTCCATGATGGAGAAGCAGCCCCAGATCCGGTTATCGATGCAGGCCTGCTTGAAGGCCGCGACCTCGGGACCGTCGAGACGGCACAGGATCTCCGGATCGGTGTCCATCGACAGGCCGTGCAGGGCGTATTCGGGGAAGACGACGAGGTCCATCGTCGCGAGGTTGGTCCGCGCCTTGGCGACCATGGCGACGATGCGGTCGGTCTGGGCGGCGAGGTCGGCCTTCGTGGCGATCCGCGGCAGCTGGAGCTGCACGAGACCGATCACGACGCCGTTGGGGGATTTGTTCAGTCCGCCGAGTCCGTTCATGGCGGCGCTCCTCACTTCGACAGGGACAATTCGCCCGGAGCGCCGGCCAGCGCCCGGTCGGGCGAGGAGGTCGCCACGAGGAGGGCGAGGGTGAGCACGTAGGGGGCGGCGTAGAACAGGTAGTAGCCCTGCGAGACGCCAACCGATTGCAGCGCGGGACCGAGCGCCCCCGCACCGCCGAACAGCAGGGCGGCGCCGAAGCAGGCGAGCGGGTTCCAGCGGGCGAAGATCACCAGCGCCACCGCCATCAGGCCCTGACCGGACGAGACGCCCTCGTTCCAGGAGCCCGGATAGTAGAGCGAGAGGTAAGCCCCTCCGATGGCGGCGAGCACGCCGCCGATCCCGGTCGCCAGCAGCCGGACACGGTCGACATCGTAGCCCATGGCGCGGGCCGCGTCCGCGCTGTCGCCGACGACGCGCAGGACCAGTCCGGCCCTCGTGTTGCGCAGGCCCCACCACAGGGCGACGGACAGCGCGGCGCCGGCCAGGAACAGCACGTTGACGCGAAGCGCCGCCTGGACCTGCGGCAAGTCCGACCACGCGCCGAAACCGATCGCCGGCAGCGGTGGGGCCGAGGGCTGGATGAAGGGCTTGCCGAGGAAGAAGGCGAGCCCCGACCCGAACAGCATCAGCGCGATGCCGATCGCGACGTCGTTGACCCGGGGGAACTTGCAAACGAAGCCGTGCAGCAGGCCGAACAGGCCGCCCGCGAGCCCGGCCACCGCGACACCGGCCCAGGGCGAGCCCGTCATCACGGCGGTGGCGTAGGCCGCCATGGCGCCGAAGACGAGCGTCCCCTCCAGTCCGAGGTTGATCCGGCCCGAGCGCTCGGTGATCGTCTCGCCGAGGCTCACGAACAGGAACGGTGTCGAGACGCGGATCGCTCCGCCGATCACCGCAAGCGGCACCGTCCAGAGGCCGAGATCGTCGCTCATTTAGCGATCCTCATGCCGGGACCGGCCCTTGGGGCACCGGCGCGCGCTTCTCGGCCCAGAGATGCGGGTTGAACAGCTTGAACCGGCCGTAGAGCGTCTCGCTCATCAGCACGATCAGGAACAGCAGACCTTCGAGCACGAGCACGGTGGCGTCCGGCAGCTGCATCCGCCGCTGGATCAGCCCGGAGGACGCCTCGATGCCGCCGAGCAGGAACGCCACCGGCACGATCGCGATCGGGTTCTGCCGGGCGAGGAAGGCGACGAGGATGCCGGTGTAGCCGTAGCCTGCGGCGAGGGTGCCGTTGGCGGTGCCCTGGACGGCCACGACCTCGAAGAAGCCCGCCAGCGCCGCGAAGGCGCCCCCCAGCGCGGTGAAGCCGACGATGAGCCGGCCGACCGGCAGGCCCTGGATCTGGGCCGCGCGGACGTTGCCGCCCGCGATCCGGGCGGCGAAGCCCAGCGTCGTGCGGTCCATCAGCCCGTAGGCGATCAGGCAGGCGATCACGCCGCAGCCGAGGCCCCAATGCACGCCGATCACCGGCATCGGCCCGAGCATGAACGCGTCGCCCACGGGCAGGGTCGAGGGCTTGTTGAGGCTGGTCGAGTCGCGCAGCGGCCCCTCGATCAGGTGGTTGGCGAGCGCGATCGCGATGTACGACAGGAGCAGGCTGGAGATCGTGGCGTTCACCCCGCGATAGGCCTGGAGCCAGCCGACCGATCCGATCCAGACGGCGCCGACCAGGGCGGCGGCGCAGGCCATCAGCGGCACCGCCAGCAGGGCGGGCAGCGCGGCCAGCGGCTGTGCCGCCGCGGCGGCGGCGAGGCCCCCCAGCACGATCGCGCCCTCGCCGCCGATTACCACGAGGCCGAGCCGGGCGGGCAAGGCCACGCAGAGCGCGGCGCACAGCAGGGGCGCCGCCCGCTGCAAGCTGTTGCCGAGCGCGAAGGGTGAGCCGAACCCGCCGCGCCAGACGATGTCGACGAGCTGCACCGGCGACTTGCCGAGCGCCGCGAGGAACAGGCCGAACAGGAGGAAGCCGAGCGCCGCGGCTCCGACGGGGATCGCCACGGCCTCCGAACGGCGCGCAAGCCACGCGCGGATTCGGAGGAATGCCGAGGATCGCGAAGGCGCGACGGTCAGGCTCGATGGGGCTGTGTCCGCGACCACGTCTCAGGGCCCTCCGGATGGGTCGGCGCCGAGCGGCCGGCAGAAACCGTGCCAGCGCGGCTCAAACGGAGCCCTTCACCCCGGCGACGAGGTAGTTCGTGCTCTCCAGTTCCGCCGCCTTCTCCGGGTAGGCCTTGCCCGCCGGCAGGACCTCCTTGCCGGCGTTGTCCTTGAGCGGGCCCTTGATGATCGCGTAGCCGCCCTTCAGCATCTCGGCCTTGACCGCGTCGGCGTTCTTGCGGGCCGCTTCGCCGACGCCGGGCCCGTAGGGGCTCATCTTGACGTAGCCGTCGGCGAGGCCGCCGCGCACGAAGTTCTCGGGGGTCTTGCCGGCCTGCATCGCCTCGATGAAGCCCTTGTAGATCGGAAGCCAGTTCCACTCGGCGCCGGTGAGATATTTCTGCGGCGCCAAAGGCGACTGGTCGACGTGATAGCCGCACACGAAAGCGCCGCGGCGCGCGGCGGTCTCGACCACCACCTTCGGGCTGTCGACATGGCAGGTGATGACGTCGGCGCCGCCGTCGATCAGGGCGTTGGTCGCCTCCGCCTCCTTGACCGCGAGCGACCACTCGCCGGTGAAGATCACCTGGCAGGTCATCGCCGGGTCGACGCTCTGTGCGCCGAGCAGGAAGGCGTTGACGTTGTTGAGCACCTGCGGGATCGGCTTGGCCGCCACGAAGCCGATCTTCTTCGACTTCGACGCATGGGCGGCCACGATGCCGTTCAGGTATTGCCCCTGCGCGATGTAGCCGAAGTAGGAGCCGGCGTTCTTGGGATCCTTCTCGGTCCAGAGGCCGCCGCAATGGCGAAACTGGATCTTCGGGTTCTTCTTCGCTTCTGAAAGGAGATAGGGGCTGTAATAGCCGAACGAGGTTGGGAGCAGCAGCGTCGCCCCGTCGAGGTTGATCATGCTCTCCATGGTCTTCTCGACGGCGTTCGTCTCCGGGACGCGCTCTTCCTCGGTGATCTCGACGCCGGGCAGGCCCTTCAACGCCTTCGCGGCCTGGGCATGCGCCTGATTGTATCCGTAATCGTCCTTCGGGCCGACATAGATGACGCCGACGGTCAGGGGGCCGGCCGCACGTGCGCGTGACCCCGTGGCGACGCCGAGCCCGAGGAGGGCGCCCGCGCCGAGAAGACGCCTGCGCGTGAGGGGAAGATCTGCCACAGGCATCCGCTTGCTCACGCCATCCGGTCGATGACGCGAGTCAATCTAGAACTTCGTTAGACAGACGGTGAAGCCGATATTTTCAGCATTCGCCAGGATGATTGCTACTACACAGACGGATACGAACCCGCGCGGACGCACAAGAATCGGTCGGTTCGTGCGCGATCGTGCGCCACGGGTGCGTTGCTGTCGCTAATCCTTGACTCAACCGGGAAGCCTTCATCGGAGGCCTGCCGTCAAGCCGATCGGCGGTCGGGAATAACGAACGCCGCCCAATGCGAGAACGCATTGAGCGGCGTTGAGCTGTCCTGTTTCTGAGCCGACGCGAGGAGCCACCTCTTTTGCAAGGAGGCTTGCGACCGAGCCGCTCACGCGGCGCTCGAGCGAAACCGGGCTTTGCTACCGTGAAGGGATCAGCCGGTGTTCGTGTGCGTCGCGTTGCGCGTCGGCGGGCGCCGTCAGCGCGCGCCGCCCGTGTAGTTCTGATGCGGGCGGCGCAAGGCGCCGGTAACCAGATCGTCCGTGGTCTCGTAGGACCGACCGATGCCGACCGTGCGCCCGCGGTCGTTCAGGAGATTGGGTAGGGCCGCGCGCCCTTCCAGGCCGCCCGGCGCGGTGGTGGCGGGGATTCCGGCGGGGGCGGTGTAGCTCTGCGCGAACGCGGCGGTGGACAGGGTGAGGCCGAGAACGGCTCCGAGAAGGATGCGGGTGGTCATGACTCAGGATCCGATGGCGAAGGTGCTGAGCATGGGCTGCCCGCCTTCTGTAGAGTCAAAATTGTGCAGCGCTGCCGAGAAAAACAACAACGCCTGTCCGCTATTTGTGCGCTTGCGCACGATGTGACACCCGCGCCGGAGGCTAGCTCCGCGGGCGGGCGATCGACGCGTCGTAAAAAGATTTACTTCGTCATTGCCTTAGCCGATACCTTCGGATCTGCCATCGCGGTTTGCGCGGTGGCACGTTTCTTTCGCCGATAGACTTCAGCTTGGCCCTGGCAGTCACAGATGCTGTGCTTGTCGAGCGTCGCCTCGATCTGCGCGGCGACGCGATGTGCGGCCGGGTCGAGCGGTGGAATGGACGCGCCGCACGGGCGAGGCGATCTGTGTGACGGCAGCGGCCTGGCCGGGAGGCGTGAAGGCAAGGCTGCCGCGGGCGATCTCCGCGCGGACGTGGGCCAGATCCAGGACGGCGATGTTGGGACCGTGCGCGGCGCCTCAGCCCGTCCGGCGGATCGTCGCCTCGATCTGGCCGTGCGGCTCGTCCGTGGGCAGGAACACGGTACCCGGGTTCTCCAGGCCGAAGGGCTGCAGGTTGATCGGGATGTAATGCTTGTTCGGCATCGCGAAGCCGATCTCGTCGATCTCCGGCACGGCGGCCAGCGCCGCCTCGCCCATCCGGTACATGCTGTCCTGGACGCCGTAGCTGTAGGTGGTGCCGAACACCTCGATCAGGAGCGACAGGATCCTGGCGTTGGCCGCGGCGTAGTCGCTCGGGGCGCCGGCCCATGTCCAGGTGGCGTCCATGCTGGTGGCGGCGATGCGGTCGGTCGTGTCGGGCAGCGTCCGGTAGGCGTCGTCGACGAAATCGGCCCAGCCCGATTGCGTGGTCTTCATGAAGGTGAATCCGCGCAGGCCCGAGCGCAGCACCGAGCCGCCCCGGCTCGCCGCGAGTCCGACATAGCCGAAGCCGTTGCCGTCGAGGATGAAGGTGTGGCCGTGCGGGGTGCCACCGATCTCCTGACGCAGCCAGCGCGTCTCCGTGGCTTCGATCGAGACGTCCTCCACCTGCGGGTAGGTGTCGAGGAAGACCTTGGCCACGGCCTCGGCGAACGCCTCCTTGTCGAGCGAGAGGTTCTTCGCCGCGGTGACGTTGACGATGTTCTTCACGCTGTCGGTGGCCACGCAGGCCCGGTTGTCGCCCGCAGTCCAGGCGGCGTCGAACCCACCCCTCATCAAGACGGTGAGCGTCAGTTCGCGCGGGGTATGGTGGTCGCCGTCGCGGGTCAGGCGCATCACCCGCACCCGGCCCTTGCCGTATCGCGATGCCGTCAGGGCCATGGGGATCTCCGGAAAAGGGCCGAAGGCGTCTCTCAATGCGCCTCGGCGGTCTTGGCTTGGCGGATGGCGGCCTCGCGCGCCTCGTCCGTGCTGCCGAGCCCGTTGAAGAACAGGTTCAGGAGCACCGCCGAGAGCGCGCAGAGCAGGATGCCCGATTCGAGCAGCGGATGCAGCGCCTGGGGCATCTGCCGGAAGAAGCCCGGCGCCACCAGGGGGATCATCCCGAAGCCCACCGAGACCGCGACCACGAACAGGTTGTTGCGGTTGTTGGCGAAATCGACGGCGCCGAGGATGCGCGTGCCGGTCGCCCCGACCATGCCGAACATCACGAGCCCCGCGCCCCCGAGGACGCATTGCGGCACGGCCTCGACCAAGGCGGCGAGCTTGGGAACCAGCCCGAGGCCCAGCATAATGATCCCGCCGACCACCGCGACGTAGCGCGTGCGCACGCCGGTGACCCCGACGAGGCCGATATTCTGCGAGAACGAGGTGTACGGGAAGGTGTTGAAGATGCCGCCGATCACCGTGCCGAGGCCGTCGCCGCGCAGGCCCCGGGTCAGGCGCGCCGCGTCGACCGGATCGGCGCAGATCTCGCTGAGCGCGAGGAACATGCCGGTCGACTCGATCATCACGACGATCATCACGATGCTCAGCGTGACCACCGAGACGGGATCGAAGCTCGGCCAGCCGAACGCGAAGGGGCGCACCACGTCGAACCACGGCGCGCTCGCCACGTGGCCGAGGTCGACCAGCCCGAAGAAGCCGGCCACGACCATGCCGACGATGATGCCGATCAGCACCGAGGCCGAGTTGACGAAGCCGGTGCCGTATCGGGTGATCGCCAGGATCACGCAGAGGACGAAGGCCGCGATGGCCAGGTAGACGGGCGCGCCGTAGGCCGGGTTTCCAACCCCGCCGGCCGCCCAGTTCACGCCGACCCGCATCAGCGAGATGCCGATCACAAGGATGATGGTGCCCGTCACCACCGGCGGGAACAGCGGCAGCAGCCGACCGACCAGCGGCGCGACGAGGAGCGCGAACAGGCCCGCGGCGATCACCGCGCCGTAGATGCCGGCGAGCCCGATCTCGGGATTGCTCCCCATGGCGATCATCGGCGTGACCGCCGCGAAGGTGACGCCCATCATCACCGGCATCCGCACGCCGATCCCGGGCAGGCCCCAGCTCTGGACCAGGGTGGCGAGGCCGCCGGCGAACAGGTCGGCGCTCACCAGCATCGCCACCTGCTCCGGCGCCAGCTTCAGCGCCCGCCCGACGATGAGCGGCACCGCCACCGCGCCCGCATACATCACCAGCACGTGCTGGAGGCCGAGGAGGCCGAGCGCGAGAGGGCCGACCCGGCCCACCGGGGCGGTGGCCGGCCCGAGCGGGACAGGACCGGAGGCTGCGGAAGGCTCTGACCGGACGGCGCTCGACATCGTGGAGACTCTCCCGAGGCGCAGCGGGCCGGCAGCCGAATCGCGGCCCGATGCGCCATGACCTCGGATGCGCAAGCCATATGCCACGCCCCCGTTTCGACGCCCGCCATGGCGGCGGCGACCGGTCGATGGCTGGCGCCTGGCCCGTTGCCTGCTTTACGGTCACCCTGGAGTGGGACGGTGCGGGCGCGATGACGTTTTCCCTCGCAGATCTCGACGGCATGCCGGAGACCGACTTCGTCGCGGCGCTGGGGGCGGTTTTCGAGCACGCGCCCTGGGTCGCCCGGTCTGCCGCGGCCCGGCGCCCGTTCGGCACCGTCGCCGCGCTCCACGCGGCGATGTGCGCGGCGGTCGAAGCCGCGCCGGAGGCGATGCGCCACGCCTTGCTCGCCGGCCATCCGGAGCTCGCCGGCCGCGCCGCCCGCGACGGCGCCATCGCGCCCGACTCGGTCGCGGAGCAGGCGGCGGCCGGCCTGGACCGGCTCTCGGATGCGGAATATGCGCGCTTCGCGGCGATGAATGCCGCCTACCGGAGCCGGTTCGGCATCCCGTTCATCCTCTGCGTGAAACGCCACGGCCGCGCCTCGCTGATGGCCGCCTTCGAGGACCGCCTCGCCTCCGATCCGGAGACTGAGTTCCGTACGGCGCAGGCCGAAGTCTTCCGCATTGCTGCCATCCGCCTCGGCGCCCTGGTCGAGGGGGACGGTGCGTTGCGCACCACCGGCCGGCTTTCGACCCACGTGCTCGACACGATGCTGGGCAAGCCCGCCGCGGACGTCGCCGTCGAGTTGGTCGAGATCGTCTCGGAGACGGAGACCGCGCTGGTCGCGCGCACGCACACCAATGCCGACGGCCGCACCGACGCCCCGCTGATCGGCGGACGCCCGGTCCCGATCGCAGTCTACGAGCTTCGCTTCGCACTCGGCGACTATCACCGCCGGCTCGGTATCGACCTGCCGCGCCCGGCCTTTCTCGACGTGGTGCCCCTGCGCTTCGGTGTGGCGGAGCCGGAGGCGCATTACCACGTGCCGCTGGCAGCGACCCCGTGGAGCTTTCAAACGTACCGGGGGAGCTGAAGGCTACGGCACAGGGTTTGCGGCGAAGCCGGCGAGCCCCGTCGAGACTTCAGGAGTAGATCGGATGCGGATCGTCCGTCTGGGAGCGATCGCGGTGCTGGCTGCGGGCGCGTGGCTCGGCCTGGGAGCCCAATTCGAGGGTGGCCTGCCCGCAATCCCGCCGCCGGCGGCCGCGCAGGGCACCCTGACACCCCCGGCGGGGCAGCCGAGCGTCACGGCGCCCGGCGGCCTGCGCGGTCGCAGCGCCCGCCGCCGCGGTTTTCGCCTCTTCCATAAGCATCCGCATCATCGCCGCTGACACGACGGAACCAGCGGACGACTGCGCCATTCGTCCCGATTACAGAATTCATCGGGAACGAGGCGGCCATGCGAAAGAAGACAACCGTCATACTGGCTCTCTGCGGGCTGCTCGGTACTGCCGGTGCCGCCGCGGCTCAATCCTACGGCGCGCCGGCCGGGCGCGATCCATCCACCGCGCCGGGCGGCACGGAGGGCATCGCCGGACCGCGCAACGAGGCCGAATCGATCCGGTCGGGTGATGCCCTGGAGGTGCCGCCGGGCCGCGGCGGGGTCGCCATCGAGGAGTCCGTCATTCCGCCGCCCCGTACCAACGAGGTGCCCGCAGGCCGCTGACGCCCGCATCGAACGGCGTCGATCCCGAACCGCGTCGGGATCGGCGCGAACCCGCGGTGCCGGCCGCCCTACTGGGGCAGCTTGTCGTCGATGCCCTTCACGTACCAGTTCATGCCGAGGATCATCGGGTCGGGGGCGGTCTCGCCGTCCTTGACCGCGACGGTCCCGTCCTGCTTCGTCACCGGACCGGCGAAGGGATGCGTCCGGCCTGCCGCGATCGCCTTCACGGTGTCCTCGGCCATGGCCTTCACGTCGGCGGGCATGTTGGTGAAGGGGGCGAGCACGACCAGGCCGTCCTTGATCCCGCCCCAGGTGTCGTGGCTCTTCCACGAGCCGTCGAGCACGGCCTTGGCCTCGCTGACGACGTAGCCGTTCCAATCGTCGACGATCGACGTGAGCTGTGCCTTCGGGGCGAAGCGGTACTGGTCGGAGGATTGCCCGAACGCGAGCTTGCCCTGCTTCTCGGCCTCTTGCAGCGGGGCGGCTGAATCGGTGTGCTGGGTCAGGATGTCGGCGCCCTGCGCCAACAGGGCCTTGGCGGCCTCGGCCTCCTTGCCCGGGTCGAACCACGTGTTCACCCAGACGATCTTCACCTTCACGTTCGGGTTGACCGACTGCGCGCCGAGCATGAAGGCGTTGATGCCACTCACCACCTCGGGGATCGGGAACGACGCGATGTAGCCGACCGTCCCGGTCTTCGACAGCTTGGCCGCGATCTTCCCGCAGACGTAACGGCCCTCGTAGAACCGGGCCGAGTAGGTCGAGACGTTGTCCGCGCGCTTGTAGCCGGTGGCGTGCTCGAACTTCACCGTCGGGAATTTCTTGGCGACCTTCAGGGTCGGCTCCATGAAGCCGAACGACGTCGTGAAGATCAGGCCCATGCCTGAGCGCGCGAGCTTCTCGATCGCCCGCTCGCTGTCGGCCTCGGGCACGTTCTCCAGGTAGGTGGTCTCGACCTTGTCGGGCATGGCCTCGGCCAGGGCCTTGCGGCTCAGGTCGTGCTGGAACGAGTAGCCGTAATCTGCCACCGGCCCGACATAGACGAAGCCCACCTTGAGCTTGCCTTCGGCCTGTGCCGGGCCGAGCAGGAGCAGGAATGCACCGAGGCCGGCGCAGAAGGAATGTCGCATGGTCGCTCGTGTCCTCTCCGGTGGACGGCACCGCTAACGGTGCGGGGTGAAGTCGCGCCCCAGGGCGGCGGGTGCGAGCGAGCCGCCCTGCCGCCGCCCGAGGGACAGCAAAACGAGGGCGACGATCGTCGCGAGGTAGGGAAGCGCCGAGAGCACTTGTCCGGGCAGGCCGATGCTCGCCGCCTGGGCGTGGAGTTGCAGCACCGTGGCGCCTCCGAACAGGATCGCGCCGGCCACCAATCGCGCCGGCCGCCACGAGGCGAAGACGACGAGCGCCAGGGCGATCCAGCCGCGGCCCGCGGTCATCGCCGGGGCCCAGAACGGGGTGTAGGCCAGCGAGAGGTAGGATCCGGCGAGCCCCGCACAGGCCCCCCCGAACAGCACGGCCAGGAAGCGCAGCTTGCGCACCGGCAGGCCGAGGGCGTGGGTCGCGGTGTGGTCGTCGCCGATCGCGCGCAGGATCAGGCCGCCGCGCGTCCGCCACAGGAACCACGAGACGGCGACGGTCAGGGCCAAGCCCGCATACACGAAGGCGTCCTGGCCGAACAGGAGCTGGCCGATCCCAGGCAGGTCGCTCAGACCGGGGATATCGAGATGCGGCGCGGGATCCCGCTTCAGGCCGACATACGGGGCGCCGACGAGACCCGATAGGCCGAGGCCGAGGATCGTGAGCGCGAGACCCGAGGCGACCTGATTGGCCGCGAGCCCGACGGTCAGCAGCCCGAACAGGGCCGCCAGGCCCAATCCGGCGCCGGCGCCGGCCAGGGCGCCCAGGAGGGTCGAGCCGGTCTCGATAGCGGCGGCGAAGCCGACGGCCGCCCCACAGATCATCATGCCCTCGACGCCGAGGTTGAGCACGCCCGCGCGCTCGACCACCAGTTCGCCGATCGCAGCGATGATCAGCGGGGTCGCCGCCGTCAGCACCGTGACCAGGATCATCTGGACCATGTCGAGGGTCATCGCGCGCCTCCGGGGACGAGGCGGACCTTGAAGCGGGTGAGGACGTCCGCCCCCAGGACGAGGCCGAGCAGCAAGCCCTGGAAGGCCCGCGTCAGGTCGAGGGGAAGCCTGAGGTCGATCTGCGCCCCCTCGCCGCCGATCGTGGTGAGCGCGATCACCAGGGCCGCGACGAGGATGCCGGGGGGCGAGAGCCGGCCGAGAAAGGCGACGATGATCGCCGTGAAGCCGTAGCCGGGCGAGATCGTCGGCTGGAGCTGGCCGATCTTGCCCGCGACTTCCGCGATCCCCGCAAGCCCCGCCGCCCCGCCCGAGACGGCGAAGGCGGCGAGCGTCAGGCGGGCTTCGCTGAAGCCGGCGAACCGGGCGGCGCGCGGACTCGCGCCGACGACCCGCACCTCGAACCCGAACAGGGTCCGCCCGAGGACGATCGTGGCGAGCACGACGGCCGCGAAGGCGACGAGCACGCCCGCATGCAGGGTTTCCCCTTCCATCAGGTAGGGCAGGCGCGCGGCGGCATCGAAGGGGACGCTCTGCGGGAAGTTGTATCCGGCCGGGTCGCGCAACGGTCCCCGGGCCATGTAGTCGAGGAGCAGTTCCGCGACGTAGACCAGCATCAGGCTGGTCAGGATCTCGGAGACGCCGAGCCGGACCTTCAGCACGGCCGGGATCATCGCGTAGGCGACCCCAGCAAGCGTGCCGGCGACCAGCATCGCCGGCAGGATCCACAGGGTGAAGCCCGCGCTGCCCTGGGTGGCGAGGGCGACGCAGCCGCCGGCGAGGCCCCCGACCACGAACTGGCCCTCGGCACCGATATTCCACAGGTTCGCCCGGTAGCAGAAGGCCAGGCCCGTCGCGATCAGGGCGAGCGGCGCGGCCTTCAGGGCGATCTCCTGCAGGGACCACAGCTCGGACAGCGGCGCGATGAAGTAGGCCGCAAAGGCCGCTGCCGGCGAGACGCCGAGCAGGGCGACGGCCACGCCGCCGAGCAGCACGGAGGCGAGGAAGGCCAGGGCCGGCGCGAGGATGGCGGCGAGCGGCGAGCGGCCGGCGCGCGGCACGAGGTCGAGGCGCATGGTTACGTCGCGTGCTTAAGTTGCATGGGCGGCTCCTTCGCGAATGCGGCCGGGCGGGGCGACCGTGTGGCTCCCCGGGGGCGGGCCGCCGGAGCCGCCCATCAGCAGGCCGACCGCCTCGCGAGAGGTTTCGGCACGCGGCACGGCCCGCGACAGAGTGCCGGCCTGAAGGACCGCGATGGAGCCGGCGATCTCGAACAGTTCGTCGAGGTCCTGACTGATCACCAGGATGGCGCTCCCGCGCGCGGCGAGGTCGATCAGCGCTTGGCGGATGCGCGCGGCCGCCGCCGCGTCGACGCCCCAGGTCGGCTGATCGACGACGAGCACCCCGGGCTCGGCCAGGATCTCGCGTCCGACTACGAACTTCTGCAGGTTGCCCCCCGACAGGGTACCGGCGGCCGGGTCCGGGCCGGCCTTGCGGACATCGAAGGCCTCGATCACCCGGGCCGCCAGCGCCCGGGCCGCCGCCCGGCGCACGAGTCCGAAGCGCGTCAGCGAGGCGGTGGCGTACCGGGAGAGCACCGCGTTCTCCGAGAGGCTCAGGCCGGGCGCCGCGGCATGGCCGTTGCGCTCCTCGGGCACGAAGGCAGCCCCGAGACGCCGCCGCGCGTTGATGTCGAGGCGGCCGGCGGGCGTCCCGTCGATGCAGACGGCGCCGGCCTCCGGCGCTCGGGCCTCCCCCGAGAGCGCCGCGAACAGTTCCGATTGGCCGTTGCCCGCGATCCCGGCGATGCCGAAGATCTCGCCGCCGCGGACACCGAGCGAGATGTCGCGCAGGCCGGTGGCGTGCAGGCCGGGGGCGGGCAGCGACAGCCGGTCGAGGCGCAGGCGCTCGGGTCCCGCCAGCGCCGAGCGTGCGGGGGTCGCCTCGCGTGTCAGCGCGCGGACCTGCTCGCCGACCATCATGGCGGCGAGCGAGCCGGCGCTCTCCGTCCGCGGATCGCAGGCGCCGACGACCCGGCCGCCGCGCAGGATGGTGGCGCGGGCGCAGAGGCGGCGCACCTCGTCGAGCCGGTGCGAGATGTAGAGCAACGCCCGGCCCTCATCCCGCAGGCGCTCCAGCACCGTGAACAGCATTTCGGCTTCGCCGGGCGTGAGCACCGACGTCGGCTCGTCGAGGATGACGAGCTTCGGGTCCTGGAGCAGGCAGCGCACGATCTCGATGCGCTGACGCTCGCCTGCCGACAGCGACCAGACCGGCCGATCCAGTTCGAGGTGCAGGCCATAGGTCCGGCCGAGGGCCGCGATCCGGTCGGCGAGCGCCCTGCGGCCGAGGCCCTTGCCCATCACGAGGGCGATGTTCTCGGCGACCGTCAGGTTCTCGCACAGGGAAAAGTGCTGGAACACCATGCCGATGCCGAGCCGGCGGGCCGCCTCGGGGCTCGCGAGCCGCACCGTCTCGCCGCGATGCGTGACGACGCCCTCCGTCGGCTCCAGGAGGCCGTAGAGGATCTTCATCAGCGTGGATTTCCCGGCCCCGTTCTCGCCGAGCAGGGCGTGAATCTCGCCCGCCCGGATCTCGAGGTCGATGCGGTCGTTGGCGGTGAAGGCGCCGAAGCGCTTCACGATGCCGTAGGCGCCGAACAGCGGCCTCGGATCGTTCGAGGCGGGCGTCGGCTCAGTCGCCGCGATCGTCATCCAGCCGCTCCGCGATTCCAGGTCATCGCCTCAGAAGACGTGGAAGGCGAACCCGGCCAGGAAGCTCTTCTCCTCGGTCCCCTTGAAGGTCGTGGTCTCCACGTTACCGAATTTGTTCAGCCAGTATTGGAAGCCGATGAAGACATCGACCTTGTTCGGCTGGTCGTAGATCAGCTTGCCGAGATCGAGCACGAGGTTCGTGCGCGAGAGAAACTCGAGGCCACGCGGCGGGTTGAACTGGAAGGCCGCGACGTTGCGCACGCCGCGGCCCTTGGGCAGCACGATGTTGTTGAACCCGGTCAGGCTGAGCGGCAGCCCGGTGAACGACAGCGGGAAGTTGTAGACGAGCTCGAATTCCGGAACGGCGTCGAAGCTCTGGTCGCGATCCGGCTGGAGGTTGAAGCCGTTGCGGTTCCACTCCTTGTAGACGTGCGTGCTGAGATTGAGGAATCCCGCCGGGACGTCGAAGGAGAAGTTCAGGCCGCCGACGATATCGCGCTTCTTCGAGCCGAACGCGTCGTTCTGTGAATTGGCGTCGAAACCGAAGGCGAGCGACACATCCTTGACGAGGCCGGGGATCGCGAACGCCTTGGTGCCGGTGAGCGCGTTCAGGCTGAGGGTGCCGCGGTACAAGCCGTAGGCTTCGGTATTGCCGTAATCGGAGAAGGCCGGCGAGCCGACGCTGCCCGGCGGATTGGTGGTGCCGGCCGGGAACTGCGAGCCCGACTTCAGGATGTCGAGGGAGAAGAAGTTCGTGCCGTAGGCCCATGCGTCGGCATGCGCGATGTTGAGGATCTGCTTGGGCGCCTCCCGGGAGACGAAGCTGCCGTCCGCGCGCTGGATCTGGACGCCGGGCGAGACCGTCGGGAACTGGTAGCGATAGCTGACCTGCGTGTCGGCAAAGAGGAAGAACGGCACATCGGCCACGGCCGCGGCATCGGGCGCCTGAGCCTTCTTCCCGGTTTCAAGGTCTGCCGCATGCGCGGCCCCGATGATCAAGGCTGGCACTAAAGCAGCCGCGATTCCGCGCCTGAACATCGTCTCGGTCCCCCGGCTTCGCAAAGCATTGGGAGAGCGACCGCAACCGATATGCCAACGCTCCGGTCCAGAGCGCGGACGGCCGCACGCGTCATAAAATTGCAACAGACGCGGGACCGGCGGACGCGATCCGCCTATGGGTACGATGGGCGTGGCCGGACGGACGCACATGCATTCTCCCTCGACACACAGCATCATTCCCCCGGGAGACCGGTGATTCGGGTGCTCCCCGAGGGTGCCCTCCATGACCTCCGCCACGGCCACGGTGACCCGCCGCCTCGCAGCCGAGCCCTCGCCGCTCGCGTTCGAGCCGGCCGGCACGGCGCTGGTGATCATCGACATGCAGCGCGACTTCCTCGAGCCGGGAGGCTTCGGGGCGAGCCTTGGCAACGACGTCTCGCTCCTGGCCAGCGCGGTCCCGCCTGCGCGGGCGCTGCTCGCGGCGGCCCGCCGCGCCGGGCTGCTGGTGGTGCACACGCGCGAAGGTCACCGGCCGGACCTGTCGGATGCCCCGCCGGCCAAGCTCGCCCGCGGCGAGCCGTCCGCCCGCATCGGCGATCCCGGCCCGATGGGCCGGATCCTGATCCGCGGCGAGGCCGGCCATGACATCGTCCCGGAATTGCGGCCCGAACCCGGCGAACCGATCATCGACAAACCCGGCAAGGGCGCCTTCTACGCCACCGACCTCGCCGGCATCCTGAGCGCCCGGCGCATCGACACCCTCCTCGTCTGCGGCGTGACGACCGAGGTCTGCGTCCACACCACCGTGCGCGAGGCCAACGATCGCGGCTACCGCTGCGCCGTCGTCGCGGACGCCTGCGGCTCGTATATCCCGGACTTCCACGCCGCCGGGCTCGCGATGATCAAGGCGCAGGGCGGGATCTTCGGCTGGGTCACCGATTCCGCTGCCGTCATCGCCGCCCTCGACGGATCGGCACCGCCATAAGCCTCCATCCCGGCAGGCATATTGCTATGCCTGCCGGGATGGAGGCTTCGCGTTCGGGTAGCGATGGACCTTGATACGATCGAGACCGTTCTGCAGCCCCGCCTCCGGACGGAACTCCACGGCTGCGGGACGACGACGCCGGCCGCGCGGTTGGGAGACGGCCGTTCTCCGAGCCGCAGCCCGGATTGCGACGCTTGGTGGACCTCGCCCGCGCCGCTCGCCAACGCGATCCGCGGCGCCATCGGTGCCCCGCTCACGGCGACGGCGTTCGCGCCGGTTCCGGCTCTGAAGGAGGGGTGGACATGGACATGAAGCGGGACGCGATCGAGGGCCCGGAACTCCGGAAGGCCGGCTTGCTGGAGCGCGTGTTCAGGCTCTCCGAGCACGGCACCACCGTGCGCACGGAGATGCTCGCCGGGCTGACCACCTTCCTGACCATGGCCTATATCGTCTTCATCAACCCGAACATCCTGGCGGATGCCGGCATGCCCAAGGGCTCGGTGTTCGTGGCGACCTGCCTCGTGGCGGCGCTGGGCTCGCTGATCATGGGGCTCTACGCCAACTGGCCGGTGGCGCTCGCCCCCGGCATGGGGCTCAACGCCTACTTCACCTACGTCGTCGTGCTGGGGATGGGCTACACGTGGCAGGCCGCGCTCGGCGCGGTCTTCATCTCCGGCTGCTGCTTCCTGCTCGTGACGCTGACAGGCCTGCGGTCGATCATCGTCGACGGCATCCCGCGCTCGATGCGCATCGCCATCACGGTCGGCATCGGGCTGTTTCTCGCGATCATCGCCCTTAAGAACGCGGGCGTGGTGGCGGCAAGCCCCGCGACCTTCGTCACCATCGGCGACCTACACAAGCCGTCCACCGTGCTCGCGGTGATCGGCTTCATCATGGTCGCGGTGCTCTCCGTGCGGAAGGTCAAGGGGGCGCTTCTCGTCTCGATCCTGACGGTTACCGTGCTGAGCTTCCTGGTGGCCGGGAACAGCTTCGGCGGCGTGATCTCCATGCCGCCGTCGATAGAGCCGACGCTGTTCGCCCTCGACATCAAGGGCGCGCTGTCGGGCGGCCTGCTCAACGTCGTGCTGGTCCTCTTCCTGGTCGAATTGTTCGACGCCACCGGGACGCTGATGGGCGTGGCGACCCGCGCCGGCCTCGTCACCGACGGTCATTCGGGGCGTCTCAACAAGGCCCTGATGGCCGATTCCGCGTCGATCTTCTTCGGCTCCCTCCTGGGCACCTCCAGCACCACGGCGTATCTCGAGAGCGCATCGGGCGTCGAGGAGGGGGGCCGGACCGGGCTCACCGCGGTGACCGTCGCCGGCCTGTTCTTGGCGTGCCTGTTCTTCTCGCCCCTGGCCGGCTCGGTACCGCCCTACGCCACCGCACCGGCCCTGTTCTACGTCGCCTGCCTGATGCTGCACGAACTCGTCGGCCTCGACTGGGACGACCTGACCGAGGTCATCCCCGCCTGCGTCACGGCGGTGCTAATGCCGTTCACCTACTCGATCGCCACGGGGGTCTCGTTCGGCTTCATCACCTACGCGCTCCTCAAGCTGCTCACCGGGCGGGCGCGGGACGTGAAGCCCGTGGTCTGGGTGATCGCAGCGGTCTTCCTGTTCAAATTCGTCGAGACCGGCGGCGCACATTGAGGGGGCGATGAAGGCGATCCGCGGACAGGCCGTCAGCCTGCGGGGCAATCCGTTCCTGAGCGAGGACTGCCTCGAACACGTCGCCGACGCGCTCATCCTCATGGAGGACGGGCGCGTCACGGCCTTCGGCCCGTATGCGCAGCTCGCGGGCATGCTCCCCGCCGACGTCGAGGTCGTGGCGTACGAGAACGCCCTGATCCTGCCGGGGTTGATCGACACCCACGTTCATTACCCGCAGCTGCAGATGATCGCCTCCTACGGTGAGCAACTGCTCGCCTGGCTCGACAAGTACACCTTCCCGGCCGAGCTTCAGTTCGCCGACGACGCGCATGCGGAAGCGGTCGCCAAGCTGTTCTTCCGCGAGATCCTGGGCGCGGGCACCACCACAGCGGTGGTGTATTGCACGGTGCATCCCGGCTCGGTCGAGGCGTTCTTTGCCGAATCGGAGCGCTTCAATACGCGCATGGTCGCCGGCAAGGTGCTGATGGACCGCAACGCCCCAGCGGCTCTCCTCGATACGGCCCAGCGCGGCTACGACGAGAGCAAGGCGCTGATCGCGCGCTGGCACGGACGCGGTCGGCAGCATTACTGCGTCACGCCGCGCTTCGCACCCAGCTGCACCGAGGCGCAGCTCGATGCGGCCGGTGCGCTCCTGCGGGAGCACGACGCACTCTTCCTTCAGACGCACCTCTGCGAGAACACCGACGAGATCGCTTGGGTCAGGGAGCTGTTTCCGGAGCGGAAGAGCTACCTCGACGTCTACGCCCATGCCGGCCTCGTCGGTCCGCGCTCGGTCCTCGGCCACGCGATCCACGTGAGCGAGGCCGATTTCTGCACCTGCCATTCCAGCGGAGCGGCGCTCGCCCATTGCCCGACCTCGAACGGCTTCCTGGGCAGCGGCCTGTTCCGGCTGTTCGACGCCCTCGATCCGAAGCGCCCCGTGCGGGTCGGCCTCGGCACCGATGTCGGCGCGGGCACCACGCTCTCGCTGCTCAAGACCCTCGGGGAAGCCTACAAGGTCGCGGCCCTGCGGGGCACCAAGCTCGATGCGGTCCGGGCGTTCTGGCTTGCCACCCTGGGCGGTGCCGAAGCCCTCCGCCTCGACGACCGGATCGGGCGGATCGCGCCGGGCCATGACGCCGACCTCTGCGTGCTCGACCTCGCGGCCACGCCGCTTCTCGGCTTCCGCACAGGCACCTGCAGCGGCATCGAGGAACTCCTGTTCGTGCTGATGACGCTGGGGGACCACCGCACGGTCCGCGCCACCTGGGTGGCGGGGGAATGCGTCTACGACAATCGCCGCCCGGGCGACCCGCTGCGCTATCCCGCGCAAGACGCCATGGCCTGAACGGGCGACCGTGCGCCGCCGGTGAGTATTCGTCCTGGCGCGGCGCTTGCTTAAGCTTAGCTGTCGTTCATAGGGAAGATCATGCGCCGGTTGTATCTCGGGCTCGCCCTTCTCATTGCCCTTCCAGGTGCCGCAGCCGCGCAAAGCTACACCGCGCCCGCGCCGACCGACGTGCCGTCCTCCGGCACCCGGGAGCTGAACAAGGCTGATCGCAAGACCGTCTGCACGCAGGAGGCGGACCGGCGCAACATGCGCGGCCTGCCGCGCCAGCAATACCGCGCCGCCTGTCGCGGCCGCGCGATACCGAAGCGCGTTAAGTCCTGACTTGGTAGTTCCCTGGGCGGCGTACCGTGCCGCGGTCGGACGGGAACGTTTCTCAGGCCGGCGCGCGTGTCGCGAGAGCGATGAGCGCCATCATCTCCGCAGCCTCGCTTGAGCAGACGCGTCTGTGATGCAGGCAGGTCCGCTCGATCGTATCAAGCGGCACGCGTCGCGTTGAGACCGATGAACGTATCTTCCACCAAGCTGACATGGTTCAGCATAGCCGCATGCGCCGTCGCGGCATCGCCCGACACGATCGCCTGCATGATGCGGTCGTGCTCGGCCAGCGAGCGCGGCAAGCGTCCGGGACTCCGGAACTGGGCCCGACGATAGGGGCCGAGGCGCCGGCGCAGGCCAACGGCGATATCCGCCAGGATGCCATTGTGGCTGCCTGCGTAAATCAGACCGTGGAAGGTCAGGTTCGCCTCGATGAACCCGGCGACATCGTCGCTCTCGACGAGCGCGCCCATGCGCTCGTGCTGGTTCTGAAGGCGCCTGCGTTCGATCGGCGTCATGCTCATCGCCGATAGCCGGGCGCAGGTCGCCTCCAGCTCGCCCATCGCGACGAACATGATCTCCAGTTGCGCGGGCGTGATCTCGGCAACGACAGCGCTCCGCCGCGGTCTCAGTTCGACCAGACCCGTGGCGGCCAGGGAGCGGATCGCCTCGCGGACCGGTGTACGCGAGACCGCGTATTGCTCCGCCAGCCGATGCTCGTCGAGGCGCGTTCCCGGCGTCAACACCCCGGAGAGGATCGCGTCGCCGATCTCGGCTGCCAGCTTGTCCGTCTGCGTCTGTTTGTTCGACGACGTCATCGAGCGGTCTCGTTCACGATAGGGATGATCATCGATCCAGCAACTGCCCAACGCAAGTCCTGTATGCAGTCATGATTTGTGCAATGCCGCACAACATTTTGGCATGCAGAACGTAGAAACTGCATGCAATATTGCCGGGTCGCATGCCGTTGGAGAAGGCCATGGCCGAGCCCGTGCACCCTGTCGATGAAGTCCTGCCCGCACCGCGTCTCTTCGCGCTCGGCCTGCAGCACGTCCTGGTCATGTACGCCAACGCCGTGGCCGTGCCGCTCATCCTCGGCGCGGCCCTCAAGCTGCCCAAGGATCAGATCGCCATGCTGATCAACGCGGACCTGTTCGCCTGCGGGATCGCGACGCTGGTGCAGACGATCGGCTTCGGGCCGTTCGGCATTCGCCTGCCGGTCATCATGGGCGTGACCGCCGTCTCGATCTCGCCGATGCTCGCGATGGCCGCCATGCCCGGTGTCGGGCTCAATGGCATCTACGGCGCCGTGATCGTCGGCGGATTGTTCGGGCTGTGCGTCGCGCCGTTCGTCAAATACGTGCTGCGCTTCTTCCCGGCCGTGGTCACGGGCACGATCATCACGATGATCGGCGTCGTGCTCATGCGGGTCGGCGTGAACTGGGCCGGTGGCGGGGCTGCGGCGGCCGATTTCGGCGCTGGCGGGTACCTCGCGGTGGCGGGGCTCGTCCTGGCCGTGATCCTCCTGATCATCCGCTTCGGGACCGGCTTCCTGGCCAATATGGCCGTCCTGCTCGGCGTGACCGCCGGCTACCTCGTCACCATCGCGCTCGGCTGGACCGACTTCTCCGGCATCCAGGACGAGCCTTGGCTGCGCATCGTGCTGCCGCTCCAGTTCGGTTTCCCGACCTTCTACCTGATCCCGTGCCTGACGATGTGCCTGGTGATGACGATCGTGTTCATCGAGGCCACGGGCATGTTCCTGGCACTCGGGGCGATGACCGGCCGTACGGTCGGTCCAGAAGACATCAAGCGCGGCCTGCGCGCGGACGCACTCGGCACGCTGATCGGCGGCCTCTTCAATACCTTCCCCTACGTGTCCTACTCGCAGAACATCGGGCTGGTCGGCGTGACGAACGTCTACAGCCGCTGGGTCTGCGCGGCCGGCGGCGTGATCATGCTGGCTCTGGGCCTCGTGCCCAAGCTCGCCTTCATCGTCGCCTCGGTGCCTCAATGTGTGCTCGGCGGGGCCGGCTTCATCATGTTCGGCATGGTCGCCGCCACAGGCATCAAGATCCTGAAGAGCGTCGACTACGCCAAGGCGCCGCACAATACGATCGTCGTAGCGATCGCGATCGGTTTCGGCCTGATCCCGATCGTCTCGCCGAACTTCTTCCGGATCTTTCCTGCGGAATTGAAGCCGATCTTCGGCGACGGCATCATCCTGACCTCGATCGCGGCCGTGCTCCTGAACGCCTACTTCAACCGTACCACCGAGGACGAGGTGAACGAGGACGCCGTGCTCGCGGCGCAGGGCGCCGGTCACATCTGAACGGGCACCACCCCGAGCGTCTTCGGGGCGGAATGCCGTCGCGGACACGCCTGCAGGCCATCCGTCGCTGGAGAGCGCACATGCCGGTTCCTTCCTTCCCGACCCTGCCTGCACTTCATGCCGCCTACGCCGAGGGTCTCGCGCCCGAGACCGTGATCGCCGAGACCTACCGGCGGATCGCGGAGGTCGACGATCCCGGTCTGTTCCTCGCGCTCGTGCCGGAGGCCCAGGCCCGGGCGGCCGCGCGGGCGCTCGGGGCCTTCGACCCGGTGGCAAAGCCGCTCTGGGGCGTGCCCTTCGCCGTCAAGGACAATATCGATGTCGCCGGGTTTGCGACGACCGCCGCCTGCCCTGCTTTTGCCTACCTGCCGGCGGCGACCGCACCGGCGATCGCGCGGCTGATCGCAGCCGGGGCCATCCTGATCGGCAAGAACAACCTCGACCAGTTCGCGACCGGCCTCGTGGGTATTCGGACCCCCTACGCCGTCCCGAGGAACGCCTTCGACCCGACCATGGTCCCGGGAGGCTCCTCATCGGGCTCGGCCGTCTCGGTCGCGCATGGCCTGGTCACGTTCGCGATCGGCACCGACACGGCGGGATCCGGCCGCGTGCCAGCCGGTCTCAACAACGTCGTGGGCCTGAAGCCGTCCCTCGGCAGCATCTCGACGCGCGGCATGGTGCCGGCCTGCCGCACCCTCGACACCATGTCCGTGTTTGCCGGGACCGTCGGGGATGCCGATGCGGTCTACCGGGTGATGCTCGGCTACGATCCCGACGACCCGTTCTCCCGCGCCTTGCCGGTCCCGCCGCGGCCTGGCGCGTGCCCGCCTGGGCTGCGCGTGGGCGTACCGGATGGAGCGAGCCGGCACTTCGGCGGCGACGCCCTGTCGGAGGCGGCCTTCGAGGCCGCGCTGACCGATCTCAGGACCGTGATGGGCGGTGAGCCGGTGCCGATCGACCTGGCGCCGTTCATGGCTGTCGCGGACCTCCTCTATGCGGGCCCCTGGGTCGCCGAGCGCTACCAGGCGATCCGCACCTTCATCGAGGATCAGCCCGAGGCACTGCATCCGACGACGCGCGCGATCATCGCGTCGGCGACGACACGCTCGGCAGCCGACGCCTTCGCGGGGCTCTATCGCTTGGCAGAGCTGCGCCGCGCGGCCGAGCGAGTCTGGACGCGGATCGACGTGCTGATCGTACCGACCTACCCGCGGCCCCGCACGATCGCCGATCTGACCGCCGACCCGATCGGCCCGAACAGCGAGCTGGGCACCTACACCAATTTTGTGAACTTGCTGGATCTCTGTGCTCTCGCGGTGCCGGGGCGCTTCCGCAGCGATGGGTTCCCCTCGGGCGTGACGCTGATCGCTCCGCGTGGCGCAGACGGTCTGATCGCCGACCTCGGCGCACGGCTGCACGCGGCGGCGGACCTGAGGCTCGGCGTCGGCACCATGCCCGTTTCCCCTCAGACAGCAGGGCAGACGAATGTCGCGCGTGCCCAAAATGACGAGATCGAGATCGCCGTGGTCGGAGCGCATATGTCCGGGCTGCCGTTGAACGGCGAGCTCGTCGGGCTCGGCGGGCGCTTCCTGCGCGCGGTCAGGACGCGGGCGGAGTATCGGCTCCACGCACTTCCGGGCGGTCCGCCGGCGCGGCCGGGCTTGGTTCGAGTCGCGCCCGATATCGGCGCCTCGATCGAGACGGAGGTCTGGGCGCTTTCGACCGCCGGGTTCGGTGCCTTCGTGGCGGCCATCCCGATCCCGCTCACGATAGGAACCCTGCGGCTCTCGGATGGAACGACCCTAAAGGGGTTTCTGGCCGAGGCAGAGAGTGTAGCCGCGGCACAAGACATCACGGAGTATGGTGGATGGCGTCGCTATTTGGAGGCTCAACAGGCGGTGTGACGACAGCCTGCACGAGGCGATGATCTTGCTCTTGGACTATACTCTGTCGGCGAATGAGGTGCCATTCCGGATCGTTATCGACGACCAGAAAACAGGGGTTGCACAGCGGCTTGTGCACGAGCGCCGCTACGAAAAGTCTATACATCCGATCCAAGCTCTACAGATGCTCCTGACAGAACCGCGGTAGCATACTCCATAAGCGCACTTTATGCGAACGATCCGTCCGAGGATCGCAATCCGACCGCGGCGCTGCGTCCGGAAGCGGACGTTCCGTCTCCGACCCTTCCCGGTCGTACAGTCTATTTGAGCACGATCCTGAAACCGGCCATCCGAGCCGCCCACACGATTCCCGTTTCTTCATGTCCAGCAGGCAATGTCCGGCAGGCAATTTCGGGAAAACTCAATCAGGAACATGTTTTGGGAAAGCGGCTCCTTCGGCGGCACCGACACCACCGTCACGCCCCGGTTTGCCCGTTCGACCTTAGTTTGTTGAAAAAGGTGATTTCGCCACTGGCAGCCCCGTGCAATGCCCTGGCACCCCCACTTTTCATAAAGATCGTTTTACGGGAGCCGTGCCTTTTTGATGAGAACTACCGTTTCGTTTTCAATCATCCCGAGTGTTAGCGGGTCACGGTCATAAGCATTGTCTGTCAAGGCACGTGCGATTCCCAGTGTTTCCTGAACGGAGACCATCATACGCATTTCCGAGACGTCATCGAACGCGCGGTGCTGCCTGACCGCGGTCAGAAACCAATCGACGTTCCTGACATGCTCGGAGCCATATCCGTCCGACTGGTGAACGGACATGGTGGTTCGCCGCAGACGCTCGTTCATTGTGTGCCGGGCGAACAACGCATGGTTCATGACGGCCACCTTATCGACATCGGGGGTAGCCAACGCCTCGGCAATTGTTTGGCGACTCTCCTCTAGCATTACAATTGCATTCTTTGGCTTTCTCATCGGCGGCTCGTTTTTGTCGGGCTTTAGGCTAGGCCCCTGTCACCATGCTGCGCTCTACAATGCTCGCCGTTACCATCATGGTTGGGCCGGCCGTCGCCGAACCGTCCCGGCCCGTTCTTGGGGCCAACGCGGCTCCCCTCATAGATCCTGCCACGCGCAAGGTGAACGCGACCGCCATCTGGCGCAGGGATGGAGCGAGCAAGGCTCGGGACGTCGCCTGGGACGCGAAGATCCTATCGAACGATGTGCGGTTTCTGGCGCGACTGCTGAACCAAGTGGATGAATGTGCGATTGGGAAGCCAAACGCCTCACTGACGGTCGCTAACAACGACAGCAGCGCGCCCGCGTTTGCGGGTCGCATCCAGGCTGCGCCGAAGTCGAAGCATCCAGAACCAGCCTACTCGATCACCTCGACGATGCGGCGCGTCTGCGGTTCGACGAGCACGGGATGATCGTTGACGATGGTGTAGTTGTAGTTTGGCAATGCGAATTCGGGTGGCACGTCGTAGTAGACGACGCCGTCTTCTGGCAGCACCATTCCGACCCGCACCAGTCCCGCGTAGGCGAACGATGGACGTCGCTCGCCGATCACGTAGATGCGGAAGCGCTCGCGCCGGTCGATGCCGAGCATGCTGTTGGCGGTACCGACGGCCGCGCCGATCGCCCCGCCGACTACTGCGCCGAGACGATCACGCAACAGTCATAGCACCGTCGCGACCAGCACCAGCGCACGGTCGCCCCAGTCCAGCCTAGCGCATCCCAGGTGGCCCAGGTGCCTGGCCCGGCGGTGCACGCCTATAGCGGACCGACGCTCTGCCTATTTGTACAGCCGGTGGCGATAGCAAATTCTTTTTTGGTTCGGGCGCACTCGGTGTCGCGAAGCGTTCCGGCTTTCCGCGCGTCCTTGTCCCCACTATGGATGGACCCGCCTCGCGCATCACACCGGAGCCGTCATGGCGCGCACCTTATCGTTCAGATCCTGTCTTAACGTCGTCGCGCTGGCATCCCTCGGCTTGGTCACCGGCCGGGCGGCACAGGCGGACGCGACACTCGACCGGATCAAGGGTCGGCAGAAGCTCACGGTCGGCATTATCCTCTCCGGCGCCCCGTTCGGCTACATCGACCCGCAGAGCCGCGCCGAGAAGGGTTTCAACATCGATCTGGCACGAGCGCTGGCCGAGAAGCTCGGCGTCAAGGTCGAACTCGTGACGGTCACGCCGCCGAACCGCGTGCAGTTCCTGCAGCAGGGCAAGGTCGATATCCTGATCGCCAACATGCAGTTCACCGAGGATCGCGCGAAGATCCTGGATCACGTGCAGACCCCATACGACCGGGCCGGCGGTGCCGCGCTCGGCCGCAAGGACAGCGGGATCAAGGACTGGACGGACCTTAAGGGCAAGCCGGTCTGCATCTCGCAGGGATCCAACTACGCGCAGCCTCTAGCCGACACCTACGGCGCCGCGGTGAAGGGCATCCCGAGCCAGCCGGAATCGATGCTGGCGCTCCAGGGCGGCAATTGTGTCGTCGCCGTCCACGTCGCCCCGACGATCAAGCTGCTGCTCGCCGACCGCCCGAGCGATTGGAAGGATTACGCCATCGTCATCCCGACCGAGCTGGAGTCGGCCGACTCGGTGATCTGGCTGCGCAAGGGCGAGCGCGACACCGGCGCGGCCCTCGACACGGCGGTGCGAGAGCTGCACGCGTCGGGGGCGATGCTGGAAATGGCCAAGGCGAACCGCCTGGTCGATCCGACCTTCCTGGAGGAGGCGCGGCGCACATACGCCGCGCCCGCCAAGCCGTGACCGCCTCGCTGCCGGCATGATCGACCAAGCCGTCCGGACCTTCGTCGCCCTCGCGGGTGAGGTCGGCCTGCATTACGATTTCCTCCTGAGCGCGTCCGAGGTCCGGCACTGGATCGCCGGCATGGGCACGACGCTCCTGCTCGTGCTCCTGGCGATCCCGCTGAGCCTCGCCGCCGGCGTGGCCTTCGCTGCAGCCCTGACCTCGGGTCGACCCTGGCTCGCCGGCCCGGTGCGGGCCTATGTCGAGCTGACCCGCAACACCCCGACCCTCGTCCAGCTCATGTTCGCATTCTTTGCGCTCAACATGCTGCTGTCGAAGGCGCTCGGCGGCGCGGCGAACAACCCGTTCACGCCGTTCTTCTGGGTGGTGGCGGTGACCGGGCTCCACATCGCCGCCTTCCACGCGGAGGCTTTGCGCGGCGGGATCGAGGCCGTGCCCACGGCGATGGTCGAGACCGCCCATGCCACCGGCTTCTCCGCCTTCGAGATCCTGCGCTACGTGACGCTCCCGCTCGCCCTGCGCACGGCCATGCCGGCCATCGTGAACAACCTGGTCAACCTCGTGAAGCTGACCACCATCGGGTCGGCGATCGCGGTCGGCGAGGTGACCTACGCGTCGATCATGATCTGGACGCAGCGCGACAACGTCCTCGAGCTGATGATCGTGATCCTGCTGTTCTTCGGGCTGATCAACACGGTGCTGTCGCAGATCGGCCGCTACGTGGAGCGCCGGCTGGCGGTTCCGGGATACGGCGTTTGAGCACCGCGGCGCTCTCCGCGCGCGGCCGCGCCGCCCTCGGCCCGGCCTGGGCCTGGCTGGCGCTCGCCGCAGCCGGCTGGCTCCTGTGGTTCATGCTTGACGCGCGGCTTGCCCGCGATCTGCTCGACTGGTTGCCCTACCTCGCCTCGGGCTTTGCCATGAACATCCTGATCAGCGTGCTCGCCATGAGTGCTGGCACGCTCGCGGGCGTTACGCTGGGGACGATGGAGCTATCCACCTCGCGGCTCGTGCGCGGGCCGGCTGTGGCCTACGTCCAGGTCTTCCGCAACGCGCCGCATCTCGTGCTGATCTTCGCCACCACCTACATCTTCCCGTTCGAGATCGTTGTGGCCGGCAACTACCTGCCCTTTCCCGATTGGCTGAAGGCGGTGCTCGGGCTCGCGATCCCGGCGAGCGCCTATGTGGCCGAGATCGTCCGCGGGGCGATCCAGTCGGTCCCGACCACGCAATGGGACGCCGCCAAGGGCGTCGGCATGTCCCGCGGCCAGACCCTGCGCTGGATCATCCTGCCCCAGTGCCTGCGCCGCGCGCTGCCGCCCTGGATGAATCTCTACGCCTCGATCACCATGAGCACGGCGCTGGCCTCCCTGGTCGGGGTCCACGAGCTCCTGCACGCCGCCACCGATGCGAGCACTGCGGTGCGCCGCGACGACTTCACCATCGCGATCTACCTGACAGTGCTCGCGGCCTTCTTCCTCTTCTGCTTCCCGATCTCGCGCCTGACGCGGCGTCTCGAACGCCGCTTCGCCCCGCGCTGAAAGCTGAACGCCGCCCCATGGCACAGGACCACATCCCTCGGCCGATCCTCGTCGAACTCCAGGACGTCCACCTGTCCTTCGGGGCAGCCGAGGTGCTCAAGGGCATCGATCTGACGGTGGCGAAGGGGGATGCCGTCTCGATCATCGGTCCGTCCGGATCGGGCAAGTCCACGATCCTGCGCTGCATCAACGGCCTCGCCCAGCCGAAGGCGGGGCGGATCACGGTGGCCGGCACGCGGGTCGACACCCTGCGCACCGAGGCCGAACGGATCGCCCTGCGCAAGCGTATCGGCATCGTGTTCCAGCAATACAACCTGTTCCCGCACCTCACGGTGCTGGAGAACATCACGATCGCGCCGACCCGCATCCTCAAGGTGCCGCGGGCCGAGGCCGAAGCCCTGGCGCGCGACCTGCTCGCCCGGGTCCGCCTCGCCGACAAGGTCTCGGCCTATCCGGGCGAATTGTCCGGCGGCCAGCAGCAGCGCGTCGCCATAGCCCGGGCGCTGGCCATGCGGCCGGAACTGGTCCTGTTCGACGAGGTCACGTCCGCTCTGGATCCCGAGATGGTCGGCGAGGTACTCGCCGTCATCCGCGAGCTCGTCCGCGATGGGCTGACCAGCATTCTCGTCACCCACGAGATGCGCTTCGCCGAGGAGATCAGCGACACGATCGCATTCACCGAGAACGGCCGGATCGTCGCCCAGGCACCGCCCGCGGAGCTGTTCTACCGGTCTGGCAATCCGCGCATCCGCCAGTTCATCGGCGGCTTCCAGGGCTATCGGGACGCCGTGCAGGACCGGGAGGGAATCTGATGGCGAACCCGCGCACCGCCGCCCTCGCCGAGGCGATCGTCGCGTCTCGCCCGGAGACGGACCCCGCCGCCATGCGTGCGGCGCGGATCGCCCTCGTGGATTTTCTGGCCTGCGCGCTGGCGGGCAGCACCGACCCGTCGCTCGCGACGCTGCGCGGCGTGTTCGGCGATGCGCCCGGCCGCGCCCTGGTGATCGGCGCTGCGCAGCCGGCCGACCCGTTCCTAGCCGCCCTCCTCAACGGCCATGCCGGCCACGTGCTCGATTACGACGACGTGCATGCCAGCGTGCGCGGACACCCGACCACGGTGATCGTCCCGGCCCTGCTGGCCGCTCTCGATCCGGACGCGCTCCCCACCGCGGACGCGTTCCTGGCCGCCTACCTGGTCGGGCTGGAGACCATGGCGCATCTCGGACGCGCGATCGGCGCTGCCCATTACGAGCGCGGCTTCCACGCCACCGCCACCCTCGGACCCCTGGGGGCCGCGGCGGCGATCGCGCATCTGCGCAGCTTCAGCGTCGGGACGACCGCGATCGCCCTGGGGCTCGGCGCGACGCAGGCGGCGGGCTTACGGCTGCAATTCGGATCCGACGCGAAGCCGCTCCACGCCGGGTTTGCCGCCCGCAACGGCTTGGCGGCGGCGCGCCTGGCCGAAGCCGGCCTGTCCGGCGCGGACGACTGTCTCGACGGCGCGAACGGGTTCCTGCAGGCCTACGGCTTCGGCGAAGAGGCGCCCGAGCGCGTGCTCGAAGGTTGGGGCGCCCCCTGGCAGATCGTCAGGCCCGGCCTGACCCTGAAGGCGTTCCCTTGCTGCACAGCGGCCCACCCCGTGGCGGTGGCCGGCCTCGCCCTCCACCGCGAGGGCATCCGCGACCTGACGCGGGCGACGATCACCTTCCCACCGGGGGGCGACGCCGCCCTGGTGGTCCGGACACCGCGCACCGGCATCGAGGCCCGGTTCAGCCCGGAATACATCCTGGCCGCCGCCCTCGTGGACGGGGCGGTCCGGATCGACCATTTCGACGCGCGTCCGGTCCGCCCCGACCTCGCGGCCCTCGCGGCACGGGTCGAGCGCCAGACCGATCAGGCCACCCGCCGCCTCTCGTCGGATCCGAACACGCGCTTCGTCGTGGTGGAGATGACGGACGCCCAGGGCCAGACGCACCGCCGGCGCATCGACGGCCTGCCGGGGCTCACAGATCCCGACGACAAGTTCCGGGACGCGACCGCCGGATCCGAGGCGTTGCGTCCGGTGCCCGACCTCGTGCGCACCATGCACGACGTCAACGATCTCGGCCGCCTCCTCGGCCTTCTCGCGCAACCGCGGCAGCCGTGAGCCCCGGTCGCCCCCGAACACCGTCCGTGAGCCTGCCCATGACGACGACCCCACGACAGATGCATCTCGGCTTGTTCCTGCAGGGAGCCGGCCATCACGTCTCGGGCTGGCGCCACCCGCGCGCCGAGGCCGGCAGCGAGAATTTCGATCTCCTGCGCCGGGTGACGCAGATGGCCGAGGACGCCAAATTCGACATGGTTTTCCTGGCGGACGGCCTGACCAGCGCCGTGGACGCCCACCCTTCGATGATCGCCCGCTTCGAGCCGCTGACGCTGCTGAGCGCGCTGTCCATGGTGACGAGCCGCATCGGCCTCGCTGCGACCTCCTCGACAACCTACGGCGATCCCTACCACACCGCCCGCGCCTTCGCGTCGCTCGACCATTTGAGCGGCGGACGCGCGGCGTGGAACGTCGTCACCACCTCGTACGCACGCACGGCCAACAACTTCTCCAAGGAGCATCCGGCGCATGACGAGCGCTACGCCGTCGCCGAGGAATTCGTCGACGTAGTCTGCGGCCTCTGGGACAGCTGGGACGACGACGCCTTCGTGAAGGACAAGACGCGCGGCGTCTACGCCGACCCCGCGAAGGTGCGGGTGCTCGACCATGTCGGCCGCTACTTCCGCGCCAAGGGCCCGCTCAACATCCCGCGCTCGCCGCAGGGCCACCCAATCTTGATCCAG
Source organism: Methylobacterium sp. J-072 (assembly GCF_022829425.1). NCBI lineage: Bacteria > Pseudomonadati > Pseudomonadota > Alphaproteobacteria > Hyphomicrobiales > Methylobacteriaceae > Methylobacterium > Methylobacterium sp. J-072. Next base: position 42,253 of record NZ_JAKSYK010000150.1, read on the forward strand.
GCCGGCTCGTCCGGGCCGGGCCAAGATCTCGCCGCCCGCCGAGCCGACGTGGTGTTCACCGCGCAGCAGACCATCGAGGAGGCGCAGACATTCTACGCGAGCCTTCGGCAGCGCGTCGCCGGCTTTGGCCGCGATCCGTCCACGGTGGCGGTCATGCCGGGCCTCCTGCCGGTCATCGGCCGGACGCTGGAAGAGGCGAGCGCCAAGCTGATCGAGCTGGACCAATGGACCGATATCGCCAGCGCGATGCCGCTTCTCGAGGAACGGCTCGGCCACTCGCTGGCACGCTACGATCTCGACGGCCAGCTCCCGGACCTACCGATCTCGGATCAGCTGCGCAGCCGGGCCGAACTCCTCACCGAGCTGGCCCGCCGGGAAAAACTCACGATCCGGCAGCTCGCCCTCCGGGTGGCGGCCGGACGCGGACACCACATGATCGTCGGCACGGCCACCGACGTCGCCAACCGGATGCAGGCCTGGTTCGAGGGCGGTGCGGCGGACGGCTTCAACGTGATGCCGCCCTTCTTCCCGGACGGACTTAGCGACTTCGTGCGTGAGGTGGTGCCGCTGCTTCAGGAACGTGGCTTGTTCCGGACGAATTACGAAGGCTCGACCCTGCGAGCGCACCTCGGCTTGTCTAAGCCGGAGCCGAGGTAGCAGGTGGCTTACGTGGGAACGTGTTCCTAGTCCATGCGCTGGCTTCATCCGAAGTGCCCGGCATGGCAGCCTGATCTCGCTTCGGAACACGGCGGCGGCACACGAGTAAAACCGGACTGAGACACGCCTATCGATGATCGTATCCCCAACCCCGCCCGTCGGTGACGCCGTCGACGAGGTTGAGGCTGAGCAGGAAGTCGGACGAGAAATCGGTCCGCACCACCGGCTCGCGCGGGACCGGGCCATGCAGGAATTCCACCTCGGCGCGCCGGGCCGCGACCGCATCAGCGACCGATACCGCCCGGAAGGCGATCCGCGTGCCGCCACGGACCTGGGCCAGACGCCCGAGATCGGGGCCGATCACCGTGGCGATCTTCGGATAGCCGCCGGTGGATTGCCGGTCCGCCATCAGGATGATCGGCAGGCCGTTGCCGGGCACCTGGATCGCGCCCATCGCGACGCCGTCGGAGACGATGTCGTGGCCCTTGCCGTGCTTGAGCGGTGTGCCGTCCAGAAAGCAGGCCATGCGGTCGCCGCGGGGCGAGACGGTCCAGGGACCGGCGAGGAAAGCGGCGATCTGGTCGGAAGCGAAGTAGTCATCCTGGGGGCCGAGCCCGACCCGGATTGTTTTGGGGATTCCGGTCGAGCCAGGGGACGATCAGGCGATGTGGCGAGACCTCGCCGTCCCGGGGCTCGGCCACCGGGAGGCGGTCGCCGGCAGCCAGCCCCCGCCCATCCAGGCCGCCGACGCCGGAGCGGGTGTGAGTCGCCAGTGAGCCCAGCACCGGGGCGAGGTCGAGCCGACCCTGGACGGCGAGGTAGCCCCAGGACCCGATGTCTCCGGCGCGCACGACCAGGCTCCGGCCCGGCTCCAGCGTGAGCACGACGGCGGGCGGCAGCGGCTCACCGTCGAGGGCGATGCGGAACCCCGTGGAGGCGAGCGCCAGCCCGAGGGGGCCGCCCTCGACCGCGACCGTGACCCCGCCGGTGGAGATCTCGATCGCCGCCGCGTCGAGGGGGGCGCCAGCTGCCCGGTTGGCGGTGGCGTGCATCAGCGGGTCCATCGGCCCTGCGGCGGTGAAGCCGTAGCGCAGGTAGCCGTGCCGGCCGCCATCCTGCAGGGTGATGGCAGGGCCGGCGGCCTCGATGACGAGGGCGCTCATGCGCCGCTCCCCTTCCGGGCCACACGCTCGCCCGCCGCCTCGCGGGCTGTGAGTGCGTCGAAGGTCGCCGCGTCAACCGGCTCGAACCGGATCGCGTCGCCGGCCGCCACGAAGAAGCTCTCCGCGCGTTCGGGGACGTAGAGCCGGGATGGCGTAGCGCCGACCACGTACCAGCCGGTGGGCATCGGCACGGTGGCGACCGCGGCGAGGCCGCCGCCGACCACCACGGCGTTGCGTGGGTGCGGCGGGCGCGGACTCGCGCGCCGCGGCGTCGCGAGGTCCTTCGGAAGACCGCCGAGATAGGCGAAGCCCGGAGCGAAGCCGTACATGTAGACCCGGTAGGTCGCCCCGGCATGGAGCGCGACCACCGCCTCGGGCGACAGCCCGGCACGCCCTGCGAGTTCGGCGACGTCCTCCCCATGCGGGGCGTCGTAGCAGCAGGGCAGCGTCCATAGGGTGGCCGCTCCTGCGCGCTCCGCCGCGTTCCCGGCCAGCCGCAGCACGTGGTCGGCGAGCCGCGCGCGGTCGAGAACGAGAGGGTCGTAGTGCAGCATCAGGGAGCGGTAGGTCGGCACCCGCTCGCGCAGACCCTGTGGCGGATGGGCGCCGAGCGCCTCGTCGAGCGCCAGCACCCGGTCGCTTAGCGCTGGATCGACCGTGGTGCCGAACTCCACGACCAGGGCCGCCTCGCCCGCGTCGAGGAGGCGGGGGGCGCTCATGGCCGGAACGGGGCGAGCGTCACGCCGCCGCCCTCCAGAACGGCGCGGACGGCACGCGCAGTGGCCACCGCGTGGGCGGTGTCCCCGTGGACGCAGATCGAGCGGATCGGGGTCGGCAATTCCCGGCCCGACGCGGTCAGGATGATGCCCCCCTGAACCATGCGCAGCACCCGGTCGGCCGCCAAGTCCGGGTCCGTGACGAAGGCGCCGGGCTGGCTGCGCGGGATCAGCAGCCCATCCTCGGTGTAGCCGCGGTCGGCGAAGATCTCCTGGTGGACCTCGAGCCCCGCGGCATCCCCCGCCGCCACCTGCGCGCTCAGCGCGATGGCGAGCAGGGCGAGGTTCGGATCGACGGCCTTGACCGCGCGCGCGACCGCGTCGGCCACCGAACGCTCCTCCGCCGCGACGTTGCCGAGCGCCCCATGCGTCTTGACGTAGGTGAGCCGGTGCCCGGCATAGGCCGCCAGTGCCTGGGCGGCGCCGACCTGATAGGCCACCAGCCGCTCAATCTCGCCCGGGCTGAACGGGATGCGGCGGCGGCCGAAGCCCCACAGGTCGGGGAAGCCCGGATGAGCGCCCACCGCGACTCCCCTCTGCTTCGCCAGAGCGAAGGTGCGGGCCATGATCTCGGGATCGCCCGCGTGCAAGCCGCAGGCGACGTTGGCCGAGGTGACGACGTCGAGGATCGCCGCGTCGTCGCCGCAGGCATAGGCGCCGTAGCCCTCGCCGAGGTCGGAGTTGAGGTCCACGCTGGTCATCGAACGGGCTCCCGACTTACCGTGTGCCGGCGATGCCGGCAGTGGGACGCTATCAGATTCCGAGATAGGCCCGCCGCACCTCAGGATCGTCGCGCACCTGCGCTGCCGGCCCGGAGAGGATGACGCGCCCGGTCTGGAGGACGTAGGCGCGGTCGGCGATGGCGAGGCTCTCGGCGAGCCGCTGCTCGACCAGCAGAACGGTCACGCCGGCGTCGCGGATCGCCGTGACGGCGGCAAAGATCTCGTCGACGAGCTTGGGCATGATGCCCTGCGAGGGCTCGTCGAGCATCAGCAGCCGGGGGCGGGTCATCAGCGCCCGGCCGATGGCCAGCATCTGCTGCTCGCCGCCAGAGAGGGTCGCGGCTCGCTGCGACAGACGCTCCTTCAATCGGGGAAACAGCGCGAAGACCTGGGCCAGCGGGGCCTCACGATCGTCCTTGCCCCGGTGCAGGTAGCTGCCGAGGCGCAGGTTGTCGGCGACCGAGAGGCGCGGGAACAGCCGCTTGTTCTCGGGGACGTAGGCCACGCCACGGGCGGTGATGACGTGGCCGGGCAGGCCGTCGAGGCGGGCGCCGTCGAAGGTCACGGCGCCGTCCCGTGGGCGTTCCAGGCCGGCGATCGACTTAAGCAGGGTCGACTTGCCCGCCCCGTTGGCGCCCGCCACCACGACGATCTCACCTTCGGCGACGGCGAGCGACACGTCCTGGATCGCCAGCAGCCCCTGGTAGGCGGTGGAGAGACCCGCGACCTCAAGCAGCACGGTGACGCTCCCCAAGATAGGCGGTGATCACCGCGTCGTCCCGGACCACCTCGGCCGGAAGCCCCTGGGCCAGCACGCTGCCGAGGTGGAGCACCACCGCGCGGTCGACCAGCGGCATCACCACCTCCATCACGTGCTCGACCATGATCACGGTGACGCCGGCTTCCGCCACACGCCGGATCAGCCCCACGCCGGCCTTGGCCTCGGAGGGCGTGAGGCCGGTGAGCACCTCGTCGAGGAGGAGCAGGCTCGGGCCGGTGGCGAGCGCCCGCGCGACCTCGAGGCGGCGCTTCTCCGGGGGCGTCAGCTCCCCGGCCACCGCCTCGGTGCGGTGGGTGAGCTCGACCCGTTCCAGGGTCTCCAAAGCGGCACGGCGGGCGGCAGCGGCGGTCGGATGGCGGGCCAGCGCGCCGACGGTGACGTTCTCCAGCACGTTCATCGAGTCGAAGGAGCGCGGCACCTGGAAGGTGCGGGCAATTCCACGCCGGCAGCGCTCGGCCGGGGGCAGCCGGGTGATGTCGGCGCCCTCGAACAGGATTCGGCCGCGGTTCGGCCGGTAGACACCGGAGATCAGGTTGAACAGGGTCGACTTGCCGGCCCCGTTCGGGCCGATCAGCCCGAGGATCTCGCCGCGGGCCACGTCGAGGGTCACGTCGCGGTTGGCGACGAGGCCGCCGAAGGCCAGCGTCACGTCGTCGACGCGCAGGATCGGGCCGCTCGTATCCGCGCTCACCGGTCAGACCTCCGCGTTGCGCGCCTTGCGCGTGCGCTTGAACAGGCTCAGCACGCCCTCGGGCCGGGCCAAAGACACGATCATCACGAGGGCACCGTAGAAGATCAGGTCGATCCCGCTGCCGGTGCCGCCGAGATAGGAGCGGCTGATCTCGGTGATCGGGATGAGGATCACCGCCCCGACCAGCGCGCCCCACAGCGTGCCGACCCCACCAAGCACCGCCGGCAGGGCGAAGAGCAGGGAGAAGCGGAAGCTCATCACGCTCTCCGGGTCGATATAGGAGACGTAGGCCGCGTAGAGCCCGCCGCCGATGGCCGTGAAGAAGGCCGAGATCGCCGCCGCCGCCATTTTCGAGCGAAACACCTCGACACCAAGGCTCTGGGCGGCGGCCGGGTCGTCCTTGACCGCCCGCCAGCCGTAGCCCCAGCGGGATTCCGCCACCCCGTAGGTCACGAGCCAGGTGGCGACGAACAGGCCGAGGGCGAGATGGACGTAAGGGACCTTGTCCCGGGCGAACTGGAGTGTCGCCCAGGCATCGGGGTTGAACTGCCATTGCACGCCCATCGCCCCGCCGACGAAGTCCCAGTTCTGCACCAGCAGCAGCCCGGCCTCGGCGATGACGATGGTGGCGATGGAGAAGTAGTGGCCGCCGAGGCGGAAGCAGGGCCAGCCGATCGCCAGGGCCACCAGGGCGGCGATCACCGCGCCGAGCCCCAGCCCTGCCCAGGGGGTGATCCCGTAATTCACGAACAGGATGCTGGTCGCATAGGCGCCGATGCCGAAGTAGAGCGCGTGGCCCAGCGAGATCTGGCCGCAATAGCCCCCGAGGATGTTCCAGCTCTGCGACAGGGCCGCGTAGAGCAGGGTCAGCACCAGCACGTTCTGGAGATAGACGTCCCGGATCGCGTAGGGCAGGGCGGCGAGCGCCGCGAAGACCACCGCGCCCACATAGAGGCTGCGCCGGCGCTTGGCGGTAAAGCGGCGGGCGGATTCGTCCAGGGGTGGCGATCCGGTCGGGGCTGCGGTGATCGTCGTGCCGGCCATCTCACAGCCTCCCGAACAGGCCCTGGGGCCGCACCAGAACCACGAGGAGGTAGAGGGCGTAGACGCCCACCGACTTGAGCGAGGGGGGCAGGATCAGGGCGGTGGCCGCCTCGACCAGCCCGACGATCAGGCCCGCTGCCAGGGCGCCGAACACGCTGCCGAAGCCGCCGAGCGCGACGGTGACGTAGGCGATCAGCGCGAAGGCGCCGCCGACGCCGGGATGGATGTAATAGAACACCGCGAGCACGGCGCCCGCGAGCCCGACCAGGGCGGCGCCCAGTCCCCAGCCGAGGGCGAAGACCCGGTTGCGGTCGATGCCGACCAGGGCGACGGCGCCCTGGTCCTCGCGGGTCGCCTCCAGCGCCCGGCCGAAATCGGTCCGCGTCATCAGAAGGAACAGGCCACCGAAGGCAGCGAGCGACACCAGCGCTCCGAAGATCTGCGGCCAGGGCAGGTAGATGCCGCCGAGGTTGAGGGTCTTGCCCCCGAGCCAGGAGTTGGAGAGGCTGCGGTAATCCGGGGTGAAGAGGTATTGCGCGACGCCCTGGAGCAGGGTCGCCAGCCCGAAGGTCGCGAAGATCTGAACCATGCCCTGGTTGGCCCGGGCGCGCATCGCGAAGCGGACCACGCCGACATAGACCGTGCCGCCGAGCACGAACATCAGGGCGGCGACCAAGGGCATCAGCACGACGGGATCGAGGCCAGAGACCATCACCAGCCCGAAGGTCGCGTACATGGCGAGCATCAAGAATTCGCCATGGGCGAAGTTGACCACGTCCATCAGGCCGAAGATCAGCGACAGGCCGACCGCGACGAGGCCGTAGATCAGCCCGGTGAGCAGGCCGCTCGCCAGCACCTGCACCAGCGCTTGCATCGTCATCGGTGGGTTCCCGCGGCTGCCGAGGGGGTGAAGCGTCCGCTCAAGCGTTCATGGGCCAGACGGCCGGGGCGACGGCCGCGGATTCGGGGAACACCGTCACGAACTTGGTGCCAACGTACTGGATCAGCACCGGCGTCGCGTCCGGGTTTTGACCGCCGGCATCGAAGGCCACCTTCTTCCAAGGCATGATCGTGCGCGTGCCGGGGATGTCGGTGGCCGCCAGCGCCGCGCGCAGCTTCGCGCCGTCCGTGGAGCCAGCCCGGTTAAGGGCGTCGGCCAGCACGAGCATCGCGGTGAACTGGCGCGAGGTGTTGTCATTGAGGTCGCGGTCGGCCCGCTTGCGGAACATGTCGTTGACGATGCCCACCGACGGGCGCTTGGCGGCCAGATCCAGCGAGAAGCTCGCTCGCGAGATCAGCCCCTGCAGCCGCTCGCCCACTGCATCAAACACCGACTTCTCGGAGAAGCCCGCGGCCTGGGCAATCATCGCTTTCGGCTTGTAGCCGAGCTCACCCATGGTCTTGGTGAGGAGGATCGCGTCGTTGGTGTAGCAGGTCGGCAGCAGCACGTCGGCGCCGGCAGTCTTGAGCGCCTGCACCTCGGCGGTCAGCGAGGGGGAGTTGCTCTTGTACTTCACGTCCGCGGCGACCTTGTAGCCGCGCTCGTTGGCGAGCTTGCGCTGCACGTTGGACGAATCGATGCCGTAGATCGTGTCCTCGTAGAACAGGGCCACCGAGTCGATCGCCGTGCCCTGCTTGCGCAGGCCGTCCATGAAATCGAACATCGCCGCGGAGAACATCTCGTCGTTGGCGGCCGGGCGGAAGATGTATTTCAGGTTCCGCCGGGTCAGGCTCGGCGAGGAGGAATCGGCGCAGACGAAGGGCACGCCGTAGCGCTCGCATACCGCGCTCACCGTGGCCGAGACGCTGGACTGGTAGGCGCCGACGATCGCCACGACCTTGTCCTGGGTGATCAGGCGCTCCGCCTCGGCGCGGCCCTTCTGCGGGTCGCCCTGGTGGTCTGCGATGACCAGGCGGATCTTGGCGCCACCGAGACCTTCGAGGCCGACGCCCTTGGCGGCTGGCAGGTCGAGGTCGTGGCTCTCGTTGATCACGTCGAGGGCCGTCTCGAAGGCGCGGCGGGCATCGACGCCGTTCTGGGCGCTGGCGCCGGACAGGGCGTAGAGCACGCCGACCACCACCTCGTCGGCAGCGATCGCGCGGTTGGACCCGAGGCCCGCGAGCGCCAGGGCGCCAGCGGCCAGAATTTCGCGACGACGCAGCATGGGGCGTTCTCCGAGAGGTGCGGGAGCCGGAATGCGGGAATCACGCCATCGCAAATTCGGCGTTGAGTCGGTCGGTGATGAGCATGCAGCCCGGCGCATGGGTGATCGCGAAGTCCGGGCGCGCCGACGCGATCACCGACTGGGGAGTGACCCCGCAGGCCCAGAACACCGGAATCTCGTCCGCGCAGATCCGCACCGGGTCGCCGTAATCGGGGGCGCTGAGGTCGCGGATGCCGATCAGGTCTGGCCGGGCAAGGTGGACAGGGGCGCCGTGCACCCGGGGATAGCGGGCGGTGATCTCTACTGCGCGGATCGCCTGCGCGGGGGTGAGCGGGCGCATCGAGACCACCATCGGCCCCGCGAACGGACCGGCCGGGGTGCAAGGAATGCTCGTCCGGTACATCGGCACGCGCACGCCCATCTCGACGTGTCGCAGGGGCAGTCCGCCCTCGACGAGGGCCGCCTCGAACGAGAACGAGCAGCCGATGACGAAGGCCACTAGGTCGTCGCGCCAGAGGTCGGCGACCTCCGTCCGCTCCCCGACCACCGTGCCATCGCGCCAGACGCGGTAGCCTGGCACATCGGTGGCGAGGTCGAGGTCGAGACCGAGTTCATGGATCGTGCGGCTGCCGGGCTGCGACTCGCCGATCACCGGGCAGGATTTCGGGTTGCGCTCGGCGAACAGGCGGAAATCGTCGGCCAGTCGCTCGGGGAAGACGGCAAGGTTTCCCTGTACGTAGCCGTCGGCGACACCCGCGGTGCTGCCGGCGATCGTTCCAGCGCGGCAGGCGAGTCGGCTGTCGCGCCCGCTCCACGTCGCCCGGGCTGCCAGATCGCTCGCGCGCATTGTCGCCGTGGACGCCATGTTCAGCCTCCTCTGCCTCTCTATGCGGCAAGCCTATCCTTTAGGCAGCGGAGGTCGAATTATCTTTTCTCATCGAAATTCATAAACCTGGCTTATGGGTCTCCAAACCAGTCGAGGGCGATGTCGCGTGCGATCTCGGCGGCCGCCGCCGCGAGGCGGTTGTCCGGCACGTTCTCGTAGGTCGCGGTAAAATCGATGTCTGGCAGGCGCACGGCCGTCTCGACGACGCGCAAACGCCCGTCCGCCAGTTCAGTCCGCACGGTCTCGGCCGGGATCACCCCGACGCCGATGCCCTCCACCGCCATACGTACAATCGTCGAGAGCGAGGCGCTGCTGTAGAGCCGCGGCGGCGGCAGGTTCGAGCGCGCCAGGAGCTCGCGCAGCTGAGCATAGGGATTGGTGTTACGGGGGTAAGTGATCACGGGGTGTCGGACCAGTTCCGCCAAGCCGATCTCGCCGTCGCCGAAATCGAGGCCGGGCGCGGCGATCCAGGCTATCGCGAATCGGCAGAGCGGGACGTTGATCAGGTTCGGCGCCGTGATGGGCCCAACGAGGAAGGCGAGGTCGAGTTCGTGCCGGGCGAGGGCGTCGCGCATGTTTGGCGAGACATCGACCGAGAGGTCCACGGCCACGCCGGGATAGGTCCGGCTCATCGCTTCGATGAACCGCATGAGCCAGGTGTGGACCAGGGTCTCCGAAGCACCGAGCCGCAGCACACCGGTCGTCGCCGTGGGATTGGCGACCGCGCCCATCATCTCGGTGCGTAGGCGCAGGAAGCGCTCGGCATAGCCCAGGAGTTCGCGGCCCTTGGGCGTGAGGACGACGGCACGGGCGCCGCGCTCGAACAGCGGCAGGCCGAACTCCCGTTCCAACGCGGCGATCCGCTGTGAGACCCCGGGCTGCGTCATGTTCAATCGCTCGGCCGCGCGGCTGAAGCTGCCGAGGGTCGCGGCCCAGTAATAGACGTCGAGGCTTTTCAAATCCGGCATGGCGCTTCGGATGCAGGGCGTGGACCATTCAGGACGCTCACTCATCGAACATGTGCGATGCAATCCCCGCATCGTCGGCTTGTCTATGGATCCGCGCCCGCTACGACGTGCCTGACGCCATCGCGACCTACGCCACTCGGATGCCGCCACTCGGATGCCGCCAGCCCGATCAGCCAGCCTCGAAGGCTTTCATGACCTTTCCAGCAACGGTATGAGGCGTCGAGTTGGCAAGTGACGACCTGACCGGCTGGCCTTGGACCGGGCTGATTGAGAGGATCAGCTAGGACCAGAGGAGCAGGTCCAAAATACCGGTCAGGTCAGAGGCGCCCTCGGAATCCGCCGGTAACTCAGGCCGACAGTTTCGTCGTGTTGTGCGGATCGATGACGAACTTCTTGGGCGAGCCCTGGTCGAACATCCGGTACGCGTCGGGCGCTCGTTCGAGCGGGATGACCTCGACGTTCACGACCTTTCCGAGATACGGCATGCGATCCCAGAGGATCGCCATCATCAGATCGCGGTTGTAGTGCATGATGGGTGCTTGGCCCGCCGAGATGTGGGGCGACTTGATCCAGGCCTTGCCGAAATCGATGCGATACGTACCGGCTTTGGCCTCCGGGTCGACGGCCTCGGGATCGCCCGCGGTATAGATGCCGGGCGCGCCGACGGCGCCGTTGGCCCGAACGACCGTGATCATCGCGTTGAGGACGGCGGCCGGATCCTCTCCGGCGCCCGGTCCATTCCCGTGCGCCTCGAAGCCGACGGCATCGACGCCGCAATCCACCTCCCGTTCGCCGAGGATCGCCTCGATCTGGTCGGCGAGCGGTGTTTCGGAAGACAGATCCACGGTCTCATATCCGGCGCCCTTCACGAGCGCGAGACGCTTGCTGTTGGTGTCGCCCACGATGATGCAGGAGGCACCGAGGAGGTGGGCGGAGGCGGCGGCGCACCGGCCGACGGGGCCTGCGCCCGCGATATAGACCGTCGACCCGTATTTGACGCCGGCCTGAATGCAGCCGTGAAAGCCGGTCGGCAGAATGTCGGAGAGCAGGGTCAGGTCCTTGATCCTGGCCATGGCCTGATCCTTGTCGGGAAAGCGAAGCAGGTTCCAGTCGGCAAACGGGACCATGAGATAGTCCGACTGTCCGCCCTGCCACCCGCCGAGATTGAATCCGTAGGCGCCGCAATCGACCGCATCGTTGACGTTCATGCAGGTGTCGGTATGGCGCTCCTTGCAATTGCGGCACCGCCCGCATGAGACGTTGAACGGGACCGAGCACAGGTCGCCTTTCTTGATGAAATGCACGTCCGGCCCGGTTTCGATCACTTCGCCCGTCATCTCGTGGCCGAGCACCATGCCCGCGGGAGCGGGGAACCTGCCGCGGTAGATATGCTGATCGCTGCCGCAGATGTTGGTGGTCACGATCTTGAGGATCGCCCCGTGCGGCGTCTTGTTGCCTTTGGGGTCGACGAGCTTCGGATATTCGAAGTTTTGGACCTCGACTTTTCTCGGACCCATGTACGTGATGACGCGATTGCTTGATGCCATGACGGTTTCTCCTTCTCTCAGTTCTGGATCGAACGGTTAGGGTTCAGCGCTCCCCTCGGCCCGGCGTCTCAGGGCAGCTTCGCCGCGAGCACGTCGAGCGCTTCGATCCGGGGGGGCGAGGCGAAAAGCTCGGGCGTCCGCTCGCTCAGGGCCGCCGCCAGCAGGCCGGAGAGGTGCGCTTGCCGTCCCGCTTCATCGGGAAACGCGTCGAAGATCCCGAACGTCGAGGGGCCGAAGCGGACGCCGAACCACGCGACGGTTCCCGGTTCGTTTTGAACGATGGGCTGGCCGTTTCTCAGAAACGCCTCGACCTCGGCTTCCTTCCCGGGCTTGGCGGCAAGGATGACGAGCAATGCTGACGTGACCATGTGCGTATTCCTTCCGGGTGGGCCGGTGGAAAGCAGGCGTGAACGCCGTTGTGGCACCACGTCGGGACTGGTCCTGGGGCCGCCAGAATGCCGAACACGATTGCGATGACGCCCCGGATAAAGATCGCGCACCGGTTCTAAGCCGGCGAATGCTTCACGATTGCCGGATCGGACGATGTCCGGCCGACACGTGCGGGTCCGGGGCCTCCGCCAGCCTTGCAGAATTCGTCCCGGCTCGTGTCCTCGGTCGGGGCGGCGGAAGAGCGTTGGATTAGGAGATCGAGCGCATCGCAGCCCTGACGCCGATCAGTTTGACTTCACGTTCGATCATGCGCCGCGCAGTCATCGGCAATCTGCCGGCGGATCGCGGCGGGCTGTGCCCGCAAGGCTCGCAGAACCGCCTGCAACACGTGCCGCAAGCCGCCGACCTGATCCACGAGGTCGAGCACGACCGCGATGCCCTCGTCGTTGATCCCAAGATCGTGCTGCAGATCCTGGATCAGCTGGACCCTGGCCAGATCGATCTCGACATAATGCAAAGCGCCCTCCCGGAACGCCGGTGCGAGCCAGCCGGTTTCGAGCCAGATCTGAAGTCGATCGGGGCGCAGGTCCGCCCGGGCCAGGAATTCGCGCTCGTCCATACCGTCCCCCTCCTCACACACGCCGATGCCACGCGGCGACCACGCGTTCGAGCTCGGGATCGGGCCTGTCCGGCAGCTTGATCAGCAACTTGACGTAGGCGTCGCCGGCTGTGCCGTCCGTCCGCGGAACGCCCTTGCCCTTGAGGCGAAGCACTTTTCCGGAATCGCTCCACTTCGGGATCGTCAGGGTCACCGGCCCGGCCGGGGCCGACACCGCGATCCGGCCACCGAGCACCGCCGCGTGCAGCGGAACGCCCTGTTCGAAATGGATGTCGTCACCCTCGCGCCGGAAGACCGGATGTGGGCGGACGCCGATCTCGATCAGGGCATCGCCAGGCGGCGCGCCGCCCTGGCCCGGTTCCCCCTTGCCGCGCAGGCGAAGCGTCTGCCCATCGCGTGTGCCCGGCGGGATCCGGACATCGAGCGTCGCGCCGTCCGGCAGCGTCACCGCGTGGGTGGCGCCGTTGACCGCATCGAGAAAATCGAGGCTCAGGTGATAGCGGAGATCGGCGCCCTGGCGCCTGAGATTCGACCGACCCCGGCGTCCGAAGAACTCGGAGAGGATGTCGTCGGCATCGAAATCCGCAAAGCCCGCATCGCTCGTATAGGCGTGGTCGGCTGATGGCTCGGCAAAGTCGCGATAGTAGCGCTGTCGGGGCCGTTCAACGCCAGAGATGTCGATCTCGCCACGATCGAAGCGGGCGCGCTTCTCCGGATCGTTCAACAGATCATAGGCGCGCGACACGTTCTTGAACTGCTCTTCTGCCTCCGTGTTGCCCGGGTTCAGGTCGGGATGCAGTTTGCGCGCGAGCTTGCGGTAGGTTTTCCGGATCTCATCCGGAGCGGCATCGGTCTTCACGCCGAGAATTGCATAGGGATCGTCGCTCAACGCTTCCTCCCTGCGCCGTCTTGTGGCGAGCCGCGCAACCCGCCGGGCAAGACGCCTTACGGCTGCTGCTGCGATGAATGGGGCTCTTGATGATCGTCCCGGGACGTTCCGCGGCGGGTGACGATGACGCGGGCAGGCCGCAGCAGCCGGTCGTGAATGACGTAGCCCTCCTCCATGACGTCAGCGACGGCCCCAGGCGTGGTCGACGGGTCGTCGACCTCCATGATCGCTTCATGCCGCGACGGGTCGAACGGCGCGCCGAGGGCATCGACCCGCTGTACGCCGACGCGCTGCAGGACCCCCATGAGTTGACGCTCCGTGGCCCGCACACCGTCGATGAGCGACGCGCCCTGAGATGACGTCTGCTCCGCCGCGACGATGGCCCGGCGCAGATTGTCCAGGACGGGCAGAAGCTCGCGGGCGAGGCCTGTCACTGCGAATTGCCGCTCGTCCTCTAAGTCGCGCTTCGCTCGACGCCGCGTATTCTCGGCTTCAGCCAAGGCCCGCAGGGCGCGGTCCTGAAGCGCAGCATTCTCGGCCTGCAGTACTGCGGTCTCGCCCGTGCCCGGCCCGGGTGCCGCGCTCGCTTCGGGAGCCTCCAGAGGTAAGGGCTGGCGGGCGGATGCGGGCGGAGAGCTCGCGTGATCCAAAGGCTTCTCAGCCATCCCATGCCTCCTTCCAATGCTGGTGATGTCAGGCTGCCTGCGCCAAGCTCGAGCCGTTGACGGTGAGCTGTCCGTTCAGGATCAAAACCGGGACCGTGCCACCGTCCTTGATCGCACCTGTGAGAAGCATCTTGGCCAGCGGGTTCTGCAGATGGCGCTGGATCACGCGCTTGAGGGGACGCGCGCCGTAGACCGGATCGTAACCGGCATTGGCGAGCCAGTCCTTGGCCGCGTCCTCGATGTGCAAGGCGATCTTCCGCTCGGCCAACCGTCCTTCGAGGCCTTCGAGCTGGATGTCGACGATCCGGCGCATGTCGCTGCGGCCCAGTCGGTTGAACAGGATGATCTCGTCGAGCCGGTTGAGAAATTCCGGCCGGAATGCTCTGCGCACGACCTCCATGACCTGCTCGCGGGCCGCCTCGGCCGGCTGGCCCTCCATCAGGGCGGCCAGGAACTCGGCGCCGAGGTTCGAGGTCAGGACGATGATCGTGTTGCGGAAGTCGACCGTGTTCCCTTGGCCAACACCTTGCACAACCCCGTACACCTCGACGTCTCGCTCCAGGCGACCGCCAGCGCCTGAGCCGGGCGCGGACGACACGCGCGTACGCCTGTCCATCGTCCATCGGGAGGCGGGAAGCGATATGACGACGCCGACGTATCCAAGCATCGCAGTCGTGGGTCCGGGGGCGATTGGCACCACCGTCGCGGCGGCGCTGCATGAGGTCGGCCGTACCCCGATACTCTGCGGCCGCACGGCTCGGGAGAGCCTGAAGCTGCAGGATGCCGAAGGTGTCGTCGTGGTGCCGGGTCCGGTGCGGACCGACCCAGCGCAGATCGAAGGGGCGGTCGACCTGGTTTTCCTCGCCGTTAAATCGACCCAGGTCGAGGCGGCGGCGCCGTGGTTGGCGGCCTTATGTCGTACGGGCACCATCGTCTGCGTCCTGCAAAACGGCGTCGAGCAGGAATCGACAGTCGCCCCTCATGTCCCGGGCTGCCCGGTCGTGCCGTCCGTCGTCTGGTTCCCGGCGCAGGCCCAGCCCGACGGTTCGGTGTGGCTGCGAGGCAAGGCCCGCCTGACCGTACCGGACGTACCGGCGGCCCGTATCGTGCTCCAGGCGTTGAGCGGCACACGCTGCTCGGTCGAGCTCGCCGCCGACTTCACGTCCGTGGCGTGGCGCAAGCTGCTCCAGAACGCGGTCGCGGGATTGATGGTTCTCAGCGGCCGCCGGTCCGGGATGTTCGCCCGCGCCGACATCGCCCAGTTGTCCCTGGACTATCTGCGGGAGTGCCTTGAGGTCGCCCGCGCCGAAGGCGCGATCCTGGGGGACGAGGTGCCGCAACAGATCGTCGAGGGGTTCCAGGCCCATCCGGCCGACATGGGAACGTCCATCCTTGCCGACCGGGAGGCCCACCGGCCGCTCGAATGGGGTATCCGCAACGGTGTCGTCCTGCGCCGTGGTCGGGCCCATGGGCTCCCGATGCCGATCAGCAACGTGCTGGTGTCGTTGCTCGCGGCTGCCAGCGACGGTCCCGGCTGATTTCCCAGGCCGACTCCCGGGATTTCAGCGCTCCTAGTCCATCAGGTAGCGGGAGAGGATCTCGCCAGCGGTCCTCAGGCCATACGCCGAGGCGCTTTCGCTCCGGCATTGCGGGACGAAGGCCGTCGTGCCCTCCTCTCCAAGTCCGGGTGGGGATTCACCGCAGACCGACATCGACTCCCGATCCTGACGCTCGGCTTCCAGCGCATGATCGGTCGGGATGGCCTCGAAATGCCCCACACTCATCGTCATGTCGGCCCATCTCCAATCGGTGTTCCTCATCGCGTCAACGGACGGCAAAAATGACCGGACGACCGTCGAGGATGCTCGTTAGGACGCACGACAAGCCGATGCCGGTCACGAGGACGGTGAAGGCAATCGACAGTAGGGTCCGAGGCCAAGGCGCATTGCCGAGCGATGCCACCACGAGCAGACGTGCAAGCGTTATCCGTCCATTCGATGCGGATGCCGAGAGCTGCATCGAACCGGCCTCGGAGCGCGCGGTTTCCCGAGGCCCAGGGGGGCCTCATGCCGGTACGTCGGCGCCGTGGTCCGTCATCGCAGATAGCAGCTTCCCGGCTTCGTCCGCAGCCTTCATCGAACTTTCCGCGATGGAGTGGCTGTCCCTGAGGATATGCTCCAGGTTCTCCCGGACGAGTTCGCCCTGGATCGCGCCAAACGCGTGGACGGATTTCGCGTGCATCAGGCGTTCCATGCCGTCGAAGTTCCGCTTCCACTGGGCTTGAACCATCTCCATCTAGCTCTGAGACGACGCCTGGAACGCCTTCGTCAGCACTTCGCGGCATTGCTTCACCGCCACCATGTTCTTCTTCGACTGGATCGTCAGGCGTTCGCCTTCCTCCCCGGAGAAGCCGAGGGCGCGCCCGAAGCGTTCCGTGGCCTCCCTAGCCTGCCGCGCGGCCGCCTCCATGCCGTTGGGCATCGGCCAGATGCTCGTGTCGCGCATCCCGTTCGCACCGGCCTTCACCGTGTCGGGGAAGCCCTCCGCGCGAGCGTCGTGCAGGGATTGCGAACTGTTATCCTGGGCGTTCATGCTGATCCTGCTGTCTGTCGATCCGTGATCGAACCCGGGCGGGGCCGACCCTCGAATACCGGATCTCCTGCGGGTAATCGTCGAGGATCTCTCTTTCGAGCGCCTGCCGCTGGACGGCCTCAAGCTCGGGAAGGATGTCATCGTCCCAGGCGTCGTGTGCCGAGATGAGCTTGACCACGCCTGCCGTCGTCTCGAACACGACCAAGACCTCCTCCTGGGCGTACTGGTCATGCGGGTCGATGCAGGCGTGGCTGGGCATCGTCGTCCTCCGGCGTCACCACGGGGTCGAGGCAATGGTGCTTCGGACACGCTCATGGTGACCGACCCCGGAAAAAGTCCGATGCGCAGGAGTTGAGGGGGCATGATCCCCGTGCATCGGCCCGACGACCGTGAGGCCGCCCGGAGCCTGACGCTAACAGGATGCCGGAACGGACGGTCGAACCAGTTCCGGTTACCGGCTTTGCGGAAAAGCGGGACGCGACGACTGCATGTTGAGCCCGGCCAGGCGTATAAAGCATCATTCGATGGCGCAGAACCTTTTCGAGGCATGCGATCATGATCGGCGAAAGCGGACCCCACTATTTCGTCGTGTTCCACACTCCGGGACCAAAGTGGGTCGAAGGTACGCCCTACAACGAGCAACCCGGCTTCCAGGATCACGTCGCCTACATCAGCGACTGCCACGACAAGGGCGGGATCGTACTCAGCGGCCCGTCCATTGAGACGGTTGGCGGCCTGTCCGGGAAACTGGCATCCGGCGGCATGGCGATCTTCAAGGCCGCGGACCTGAAAGAGGCGACGCGGTTTGGAACGGACGATCCCACGGTCCGGTCCGACATGCTCGACGTCGAGGTCAAGACCTGATGGGTCCCGTTCCACGACTGACTGGGAAGCACGAACCCGAACCTGCACATCGCCAGCTACCATTCCCTGTCCCAGGGAATGCTTCCGATCAACGAATATGGAGATCGAGATGAGCAAGCTTGAAGGACGGGTGGCCATCGTCACCGGTGCGTCGAAGGGGATTGGGGCGGGGATCGCGCTCCGCCTGGCGGCGGACGGGGCGAGCGTCGTGGTCAATTACGCGCGCAGCGCGGAGGCCGCGGAAAAACTCGTCACGACGATCAGGGCGGCCGGCGGGCAAGCCAAGGCGGTTCAGGCGGACGTCTCCCAGCCCGCCGAGATCAACGCGTTGTTCGACAAGGCGACCGCCGCCTTCGGACATGTCGACATCCTGGTCAACAATGCCGGCATCTACGAGTTCGGCGACCTCGCCAGCATCACGCCGGACTCGATAGACCGCCAGTTCGGGCTGAACGTGAAGGGTTTGATCCTCGCTACCCAGGCGGCGGCAAGGGTGTTTCTCCCGACCGGGGGCGTGGTGGTGAACATCTCGTCCGGGGCCGGCGTCACGCCCATCGCCCAGGCACAAATCTACAGCGCCACGAAGGGCGCGGTCGACAACCTCACCCGCTCATTCGCACTCGAACTCGGGGCGCGCAGGATCCGCGTCGTCGGTGTCGCTCCGGGGTTGGTCGCGACGGAAGGCACGAGCGCGATGGGCGAAGAGGGCATGGCCCCGTTCGTCGCGCGCACGCCGCTCGGCCGCGTCGGCCAGCCGGCCGACATCGCAGCCGCGGTTGCCTTTGTCGTGTCGGGTGACGGCAGCTGGATCACCGGCGAGACCCTGCAGGTCGGCGGCGGATTGCGGCTCTAGGGGGCATCCCTGGCCGAATGTCTGCCTTCGAAGATTGGTCCCGTCCTTCGCGACCGGTTTCGACCGACCATGGCTGATCGACCGAGCGATGGGACAGGTCGGAAACGGACAGCGATGTTGCGCGGGACACTTCGGATGACCCGTAGGTCATATCCCGATCCCCGACGTGACGATACTTCGGGACGAGATCTCCTGGGAGAGGTTCACGGCCATCGCCTGGACGAAGGACGGGTCCGGCTTTTTCTATTCCCGGTTTCCCGAGCCAGAGAAGGAAGCCGCCGATCTCGCCCGTTCGGAAGGGCATGCCGTCCGCTTCCACGCGGTTGGAACGCCCCAATCGCGGAACCGGCTTATCCATTCCACACCGGGGCGGCCTCATCTCTCGCTTATCGCGGGGGCAGGCCAAGGTGCGTTCGCTTCCAACGTGAAAGGACGATGAGATGGCAAAGCGTGAAGCCGTGTTTCCCGCCGACCGGGGCGCCCTATACGAGAAGCACGCATATTCCGCGGCAGTGCGATCGGATGACCTATTGTTCGTGTCGGGTCAGGTCGGCAGCCGCGCCGATGGTTCGCTCGAACCCGGTTTCGAAGCGCAGGTTCGCCAAGCCTTCGCCAATCTCGAAGCCACGCTCGCTGCGGGAGGATGCACGTTCGACGACATCGTCGACGTGACGTCGTTCCATACCGATCCGGAAACGCAAATGGGCGCGGTCATGGCGGTCAAGAAGGAGAAGTTCCCCCAAGTTCCGTATCCGAACTGGACCGCGGTCGGAGTCACTTGGCTCTCGGGCTTCGATTTCGAGATCAAGGTGACCGCACGCATTCCATCTGGAACATCGGTCTCGGTAAGCCGCCGCAACCCGCCCACGATGTGGGACATGGCCTCGCTCGGCTACTCGCACATCAGTGTCGCGGAACCAGGCCGCCTCGCCTTCCTGTCCGGGCAGATCGCAGCGGCGCCCGGCAACGAGCAAGTGCCCGACGACCTTGCCGGCCAGGCAAAGCTTGCGACCGCCAGCCTCGCCGCCGCACTCAAGGAGCTGGAGGCAAGCGCGCAAGACATCGTCATGATGCGCGTCTACGTCGTGAATGCGACGAGCGAGGCGTTCGGGCAGGCCCTCACCCCGCTGCGCGAACTGTTCGGGGACGCGATGCCCAGCATCACGACGATTGGCGTCCAAGCCCTCTACAAGCCGGAAATCAAGGTCGAGATTGAAATGGTGGTCCGGGTGCCCTGAATGGAGATCTGCGGTCCCGGCTCGGCCGACGGTTTTGCAAGTCGTCGCCATTCCTTGGCCTCGACCAGCCCGATCGGGTGACCGTCGGGATCGCGCACCTGGCACCGCGTATCGGCTTCGTGAACCCTCGACTCGATGAGGAACTCCGCCCCAAGTGCCTGTTCGGCGACAAGCCGTGCAACCTCAGCGGGTCGTGATACCAGCGAGGGCCGAGAGGGGCCTTTGCTAACTTAGAGCGCCTAACAGAACGGCACGGAGCGAGGCTTTCAGCGTTGGTTTAGCATGGCCAGACCGCTTCTGCCCGATGATCTCTGGGATGAGATCGCTCCGCTCCTCCCGCCGCCTCGGCCCCGTCCGAAGGGCGGGCGT
>NZ_JAKSYK010000024.1:0-56323 GCF_022829425.1 Methylobacterium sp. J-072
AAGCGGAGCATGTACGGCCGCGCGAAGTTCGATCTTCTGCGCCAGCGCGTCCTCCATACCGCCTGAGATCGACCCGTAGAGCTTGGCCGTACGGAGGCTCGCCAGCACCGAAAGTGCGGATGAACCAAAGTTACACGCCGATCCACATCTAGCACTGCGGCGCATCAAGGACGTCGTCGCGCGGGATCTGCCGGAGAAGGTGCGGCGTCTGCACCCACGACCGATGCCGGATCGTCAAGCGGAGGCCTATGAGGATGCCCACTTCAAGCTCGCGCAGGGGGGCGCCGGGGCTGCGCTCAAGATGCTGCACCACATCCGCACCGTCTCGGTCCATCCCAGCCTCGATACGGCCGAAGCGGACGCCGCCTTCGTAGAGGCGTCGGCGCGGCTCAGCGCCGTGTTCGAGATCCTCGGCTCGGTCGCCGAGTGGGGCGAGCGCGCGCTCGTCTTCGTCGAGCATCGGCGCATGCAGCACCGATTTGTCGAACTCGCCCGTGCGCGGTTCGGCCTACCGCGCGTCGATCTGATCAACGGCGACACGCCGATCTCGCAGCGCCAAGCCATCGTCAATCGGTTTCAGCGGCATCTTGATGGTGAAGGGCAGTTCGACCTCCTCGTCCTCGGCCCGAAGGCGGCAGGTACGGGGCTGACGCTTACGGCAGCGACGCACGTCATCCACCTTTCGCGCTGGTGGAACCCGGCGGTCGAGGAGCAGTGCAACGACCGCGTCCATCGGCTTGGTCAGACTCGCCCGGTTACCATTCATGTGCCGATGGCCATCCATCCGGGCTATCGAGAGGGCTCGTTCGACTGCCTGCTCCACGGCCTGATGCACCGCAAGCGCCAGCTGGCTGCGTCGGCCCTATGGCCGATGGGCGACACGCAGGCGGACGTGGGCGAGCTGACGCGTCTACTCGACGGTGCGGCCAAACACGAGGGAGCGGACTCCGTGCGCGGCGCCGTCACTGCGATGTTCGCCCGGGACGGATTAGAGGCGCCCATCTGGGAGCAGGATGGCTCAATCCGGGTGTCGTGAACACCGGCTAAGCCGGTTTGAATCACCCCGGCGATCGTTCTGGACGGGTGTCCACGGGGCGGTACACAAAGGGTATTGCGGGTATTCGCTAAGTCATTGTTGTCGCTTGCCTAGCAGCACTCTGGGGACATTCCCTCCATCTCCGCTATGAGGCCGGAAATCTCAACGACGCGGTTCTCATCCATCTCTCTGGCTAGCTTTCGCCGTATTGGAGTTTCGTATCCGCTTCCGGCTAGCTACGAGAAAGTTTCGGGATTCTGCAGTTTGTGGTTAAAATTTGCTGTCAAGAAACATAATCAAAGTAAATCCAACTCGGTATTGTGAGTTACCGTAGTCATTCTGCGCTTCTAAACTGTTCATCGGCGGATGGCGCATCAATTAGGCCGAGCTTTGGCAGCGATCGGCGCACCGCCTCGGCCACGTATGTCGGCGTGAGATGGGCGTAGTGTTTCTCGGTGACGCGCGTGTCGGCGTGCCCTAGCTGGTCGGCGATGACGCGCATCGGCACCCCGCGCATTGCCAGCATGCTGGCGTAGGTGTGCCGCAGGATGTGAAACGTGCACGGCGGCTCAAGTCCCGCCCGCGCCGAGGCTTCGATCAGCGGCCGCTGCTGGTGTGAGGCTCCCCAGGCTCCTCCATCCGTCCGGGAGAAAACCAGCGCGGTCCTTGGCCGCTCGGCGGTGAGCGCGGCGAAGAAGGTGGCCCCTTCGTCGCTCAGTGCGATATGGCGCGGCTTGGCTTGCTTCGATTTAGCGATCATCACGGTGCGCGCTTGCGCGTCGAAGTCGGACGCCCGGATCCGCCCGAGCTCGCCATAGCGGCACCCTGTCGCTAATGCGCCGCGCACGAGATCTCGGAATGGCCCGTCGCAGGCGTCGAGCAGGCGCCGGCACTCGTTGGCGGTCAGATAACGGATTTTAGCGGCATCAGCCTCGCGGTACGGCTTCACCCGGCGCCACGCCTCGTCCGAGCCAGCCTTGCCCTCCTGAAACGCATGGTTGAGCGCGGCCTTCAGGACCGTCAGCACTCGGTTGGCCGTCGAGCGCCGCGCTCGCACGGCCTCAGGGTCCGCCGAATCGACCGCGGCCAAACGTCGTGTTTCTTCCCCAGACTTGGTCCGGCGCAGCTTCGGCGCCTCGGCGAGGTCATGGTGCCACTCGCGAATGCGTTTGGTTGTCAGCGCTGTCAGTTCGAGCGCGCCGAGCGCCGGCAGGATGCGTGCCTCGGCCGCGTAGCGGTCTGCCCGCACGCCCTTCGACCCGCGTCGCTCCCGCGCGGCGAGGTAGTCGGTCAACGCCGCCGCGACCGTCCAGGGGACTTCAACAGCCTCCTCATCGAGGCCAGCGAGCTCACGCGCCTTCCGGGCGAAGTAACCGCGCGCTCGCTCCTGAGCCTGAGCGAACGAGAACACGGTCAGGCCGTCGGCATCCCGGCTGTCGTCGGCGGCGCCGAGCGCGTCGTAATGTTGTTTGGGCCCGTCGCGCATCCGCGCGACCCACGTGCCGCCATTGGCGCCGCGGCGGTAGCCCACGGCGCAGCCGGCCGAGATCACCGTCCAGTACGGCTCCCGGCGAGGCGCGAGTTTGGCGCGCCCCGAACGCGTGTCGAGCTTTGCGTTGCGTATCGTGCGAGCCATGGCGCCCTCCCCGCTTCCGTACGGAAATCGTACGGAAAAGGCGTAGGCGGACGCTAGCGAACCTGCAAGGACGAAAGACCCTGTCTACAGAGCGGATTAGGAGTTCGTCGACGTTCGCCGACCGCCGCAAAATGCCTCGTTACCACTCTTTCACGGCGAAAACACGGGTTCGATTCCCGTAGGGCGCGCCAATAAAATCAACCACATAGCATCAATGTTTGCGAGCGTAGCGTCGACAGACCGCCGCGCTCAGCATGCGGCAGGCTGGGGATGGCCCGGTTGCGCTGACCTTCAACAGTGATGGTGAGACCGTTGGGGTCCGCCCGGGTGATGTGGGGGGCGACAGGCTGGCA
Source organism: Methylobacterium sp. J-072 (assembly GCF_022829425.1). Classification (NCBI taxonomy): domain Bacteria; kingdom Pseudomonadati; phylum Pseudomonadota; class Alphaproteobacteria; order Hyphomicrobiales; family Methylobacteriaceae; genus Methylobacterium; species Methylobacterium sp. J-072. The sequence goes on from NZ_JAKSYK010000024.1 coordinate 3,026, forward strand.
GAAGACAGAGCAAGGTCACACACGAACCCGCGATTCCATCCCGTCCATGACCAAGCCACCGCGTTCAGGCTGTCCAGCTCACCAAATTCGGCGATAAACCACCTTGCCGGTGACAGATTACGCGCAGTGGCGAACTGGACTTCGAGCGCTCGCTTGTCCCGAATGAGTTTTTGAGGCGGGATTTCCGTTTGTTCATCGTCCGATGAGAGATTTTTTGAATTCGGTGTTCGGTTTCATGGAGATAATTCTCCGAAGTCTATCATACATAAAATATAAATTCCTTGTTCGATCGATTGCTTTGCATCACCATGAGTCCAGTTGGGACGACGAAAGCTCTGTCATAAATTGACGGCTGCTATGGGCCGTGCAGGCTCATCGAGAGCCAGCATCGGATGGCGCGCTGAAGCCTCGTCAGCCTGTCAGGTCTTCGTGCGGGCAAGCCTGTTTTCCCGTCGTGCTCATTGAGACGCGGGATGGCTTGCCCGTGAACAGTCGCAAGAGGATGGTGCAGTGGTGCTCTCCCATGCCCCCGGATCGCTGGTCGGCCTCGATCGTTTCGCGGCCCCGACCGATTTCCCGGAGAGCCCGCTGTCGAAAGTGTTGCGCGAGCAGCCGATCCTGCTCGGCCTCTTCCTACCGATCCAGGCCGGCGGCTGGACGAACTCGACGTTGGAACGCTCGACGGACTGGCGCTTCGACTACAATCGCGACCTCGTCCTGCGCGCCGAGGAACTCGGCTTCGATCTCGTCTTCGCCTTGAGCCAATGGCTGCCAAAGGGCGGTTATGGCGGCGTCTTCAACGGGCAGGCGCTGGACAGCTTCACCACCATCGCCGCGCTCGTCGCGCTGACGAAGCGCATCCTGCTGATCTCGACGATGCATGTCCTCTACGGACCCTGGCACCCCCTGCATCTCGCCAAGTTCGGGGCGACGCTCGACCATATCTCCAAGGGCCGCTGGGGCATCAAGGTCGTGACCGGCCACCGCGCGGTGGAGCACGCGATGTTCGGCTGGGACCGGATCGAGCACGATCGCCGCTACGAACTGGCCGCCGAGTTCGTCGAGGTGCTGCAGCGCCTCTGGCAGGACGAGGAGAATTTCTCGTTCGAAGGCCAGTCGAGCTGGCGGATGCGGGGCGGCTACGTGTCCCCGAAGCCGCATTACGGCCGGCCCATCCTGGTCAACGCCACGGGCTCGGACGCCGGAATCGCCTTTGCCGGGCGCTATTCCGACATCGTCTTCATCACGAGCCCGGCGGGCTCGGACATCCAGTCCACGCTGGAGGCGCTGCCTGCCCATACGGACAAGGTGAAGCGCAGCGCCCGCGAAGTCGGTCGCGCGGTGCGGACCCTGATCAACCCGCTGGTCATCGCCCGGCCCACCGAGAAGGAAGCCTGGGACCTCGCGGACCGGATCGTCGCCCATGCCGACACGCGCAGCCCGAAGGGCTTCAAGAGCTTCGAGAGCGACGCCCAGGCCTGGAAGGGGCGGGAGGGCCGCACCGATCCTTACGGGCAGATCGGCGGCAACATCTATCTCGTCGGCACGCCCGAGCAGATCGTCGAGCAATTCGTGGGGCTGAGGACAGCCGGCATCGACGGGCTTCAGCTCAGCTTCTTCGACTTCAAGGAGGATCTCGAGATCTTCGGCTCCGAGGTGCTCCCGCTGATGAAGCAGGCGGGCCTGCGCAACTGATGAGCCCCTCGGCGTCCACGAAAGATCGCTGCGGCCCGTGGTATTGAAGCTCGGGACATCCTTTCGAACCACGCGCGGAGAGGATGGCTTATCATAATAATCGCGTAAATTAAAAATTCATTTCGTTGACACGGGAGCGCTAAACGGACAGTCTTGCGTGATGCACCATTTAATTATTAGGCTATGTGATTGAAATTGTTGCGGCAATTATCTCACATCAGGCGGGTTATAACACATCGGTATGCCATAAAGATCTTTGGTCGTTGCCAAGGTCGCAATTTCAAATCTTGGGATCCAGAGTCTTGCCCGGGAGAGCGCGCATTTCTTCTTGCCAACCAAGTTCCTCCGGCAGCGAGAGCTGCGGCCCGATCCCAGATGCGGCTGTCGGTGCCAGACCCGGTGGCCGGGTGAGCCCCCTCTAAACAATCGAGGATCGTCGCATGGCCAATGGAGAACTCGGCCTGCAGGGCATCGCCAAGACCTTTACGGTCGACGGGCGCCTGCTTCCGGCGCTCGACGGCATCGACCTCACGGTCACGCCCGGCGAGTTCATCACCATCGTAGGTGCGAGCGGCTGCGGGAAATCCACGCTGCTGCGCATCCTTGCGGGGCTCGAGACCGACCATGCCGGCGCGGCGATTCACGACGGCAAGACGATCCGGGGGCCGAGCCTCGCGCGGGGGCTCGTCTTCCAGGAGCCGCGGCTGTTCCCCTGGCTCACGGTCGAGGCGAACGTGGCGCTGGGGCTCGAGAATGCGGGGCTGAGCCGCGACGCGAAGCGCGCGGCGGTCAGCGAGCACATCGCCCTGGTCGGCCTCACCGGCTTCGAGAACGCCTATCCCCGCCAATTGTCGGGGGGCATGGCGCAACGCGCCGCCATCGCCCGCGGTCTGGTGAACCGTCCGGGTGTCCTCCTGCTCGACGAGCCCTTCGGGGCGCTGGACGCCTTCACCCGGGCCCATCTCCAGGAGGAGCTCCAGGGCATCGTCGCCCGCGAGGGCATCACGGCGGTGCTCGTGACGCACGATGTGGATGAAGCCGTCTACCTCGGCGACCGCGTCGTCGTGATGGCGCCCAGGCCCGGGCGGATCACCCGCATCGTCGTTGTGGACGAGCCTCGGCCGCGCAGCCGGACAGAGGCGGCCCTCCTGCACAAGCGGGAGGCGGTGCTCGCCGCGCTCGATTCCGGCAGCTGGGGGCGGCCGGAGCCCCGCCGGCTCGATGCGCCGGATGAGCCCCTGCGTCAGCCGGCCGCCGCGATCGCCCTCCAGGGCGCGGCCTGAACCGCAATCCCGAACGGCAGGCGACCGCACCATGCCCCAAGACCGCCAGATGAAGCTCGGCGCCTTCCTGATGACGGACGGCCACCACGTCGCGGCCTGGCGCCACCCGAAGGTGCGCCCCGACGCCTCCGTGAGCCTCGACCACTTCCTCAACCTGGCGAAGCGCGCGGAGGCGGCGAAGTTCGACGCCCTCTTCCTGGCGGATTCGAACGGTGTGCGCGAGCGCGGGCTCCAGGCCCTGAGCCACAATTCGCGGGCCGCGAGCTTCGAGCCGCTGACGCTTCTCTCGGCCCTCGCCACCGTGACAGAGCGGATCGGCCTCATCGCCACGGCGAGCACGAGCTTCAACGAGCCCTTCCACGTCGCCCGCACGTTCGCCTCGCTCGACCTCATCAGCGGCGGGCGCGCCGGCTGGAACGTCGTGACCTCGTCCTCCGATTCGGAGGCGTTGAACTTCAACCTCGACAAGCATTACGCCCATGCGGATCGCTACGCCCGGGCCCGCGAGTTCGTCGCGGTGACGACCGGGCTCTGGAACACCTGGGAGGACGACGCCTTCCTGCGCGACCAGGACAGCGGCCTGTTCTTCGACCCGCAGAAGCATCACGTGCTCGACCATCGGGGCCGCTACTTCAAGGTGCGCGGCCCGCTCAACGTGCCGCGCTCGCCGCAGGGCCACCCGGTGATCGTTCAGGCCGGCTCCTCGGCGGCGGGCGTGGACCTCGCGGCCGAGACCGCGGAGGTCGTGTTCACGGCCCAGCAGACCCTGGCCGACGCGCAAGCCTTCTACGCCGACCTCAAGGGCCGGGCGGAGACTTACGGGCGCGACCCCGACCACATCAAGATCATGCCGGGGATCTTCCCGGTCGTGGGGCGGACGGAGGCGGAGGCGCAGGAGACGTTCGAAGCGCTGCAAGCGCGGATCCACCCGGTCGTGGGGCTGGCGCTGCTGTCCTCGACGCTCGGCGGCTTCGACCTGACCGGCTATCCCCTCGACGGGCCTCTTCCGGAACTGCCGGAGACCAACGGTCCGAAGAGCCGGCAGAAGCTCCTGATCGACCTCGCCCGGCGCGAGAACCTGACGATCCGCGAGCTCTACCTGCAGATCGCCGGCGCGCGCGGCCATTGGCAGCTCGTCGGCACCGCCGAGCAGATCGTCGATCGGCTGGAGGAACGCTTCCGGAAGGGCGGCGCCGACGGCTTCAACGTGATGGCGCCGTTCCTGCCGGGCGGACTCGAGGATTTCATCGCCCTCGTGATCCCCGAGCTGCGCCGTCGCGGCCTGTTCCGGACCGAGTATGAGGGCCGAACCCTGCGCGAGAATCTCGGGCTGCCGTTCCCGGCCCATCGGGCGCGGACGGCGGCCCCGCTCCAGGCGGCGGAGTGACGGCGATGCCGCGCGTGCTTCGTCGGATCGTGGCGCTGGCGCTCGGCGTTGCGGCGCTGCTGGGCCCGGTACAGGTCTCCGTCGCCGCGGAGCGGGTGACGATCCGCATCGGCTATGCCGGCCCCGCCGCGGAAGGCGGACGCTTCGTGAGCGGCCCGGTCGGGGTGATCGCGAGCGAGCGCTACATCGAGCGGGCGTTCGCGGACGATCCGGCGGTCACGGTCGAATGGTCCTTCTTCAAGGGGGCCGGGCCGGCGGTGAACGAGGCCCTGGCCTCCGGCCAGCTCGACTTCGCCTTCATGGGCGACCTGCCATCCCTCACGGCGCGCGCGGCCGGCCTGCAGACGCGGATCCTCATGGCCACGAGCCCGCGCGACAACCTCTACCTCGTCGCGCGCCCGGATTCCGGCATCGCCGCGATCGGCGATGTTCGGGGTCGGCGCGTCGCGCAGTTCCGGGGCACCTCGACCCACCTGACGACGGACCGCGCCCTCGCGCAGCACGGGATCGACGCGCGGGACATCCGCTTCTTCAATATGGACGACGCCACCGCCCTCGCGGCAATCGCCTCGGGCGACGTGGACGCCGCCTTCGGCAAGTCGATCCTGCTGCGGCTGGTGGAGCAGGGACTCGCCAAGGTCGCCTTCAGCACGAAGGGCGATCCCGCGACGACCGCGAGCAACCATCTGCTCGTCGCGGCCGCGTTTGAAGCCGCGCATCCCGATTTGGTAGCGAAGGTGGTCCGCGGCACGCTGAAGGCCCTGGCCTGGTCCTCACGCGAGGAGAACCGAGAGGCGGTCTTCGCCATCTGGGCGAAGTCGGGGACCCCCATCGACGTGTTCCGGGCGGATTACGAAGGGCAGGCGCTGGCCTATCGCCTGTCGCCGCTCATCGACGACCTGCTGGTCGCGAGCTACCGCTACAAGGCCGCGCAGGTGAAGGCGCTGGGCCTGGTGCGCCGGCCGGTCGACGTCACCGGCTGGTTCGAGCCGAAATACCTCGATGCCGCCCTCAAGGATCTCGGCCTGGAGAAGGCCTGGATCCGCTACGCCGCCGACGGAAAACCCCTCGGCAATTCCTGATCCCGACGCACCTCCCTCCGCAAGGATTCCGACGTGATCGCAGCACGATCCTCATGGCGCGTCATCCGCACCGCGCTCCTCGCCTCCCTCGCGCTCGCTTTCCCCTCGCTGGCGCGCGCCGAACCCTTGACGATCCGGATCGGCTTCGCCTCGATCGGCGTCGACAACCGACCCTTCGCGGGCGGGGACACGCTCGCGGTCGCCCATGCCGAGGGATACGTGCAGCGCGCCCTCCAGGCCGATCCGGACGTCAAGGTCGAGTGGTCCTTCTTCAAGGGCGCCGGCCCGGCCGTGAACGAGGCGATCGCCAACGGCCAGCTCGACTTCGCCCTCCAGGGTGACCTGCCCTCGATCATCGGCCGGGCGAGTGGACTGAAAACCAAGATCCTCGCGGCGACCGGCGCCCATGCGCCGACCTACCTCGCCGTCGCGGACGGGTCGAGCATCAAGGGCGTGACGGATCTGCGCGGCCGCAAGGTCTCGATCTTCCGCGGCACCAACAACCACCTCGCCGTGGTCAAGATTCTGGCCGCGAACGGGCTCACCGAGCGCGATCTCCAAGTCCTCAACATGGATACGGCCACGACCAACGCGGCACTGGCGAGCCGGGACATCGAGGCCGCCTTCGGCAACTTTCCCCTGATCTCGCTCGCCGAGCAGAAGAAGGCCGCGATCGTCTACGCCACCAAGGGTAACGATCGCGGCCTGGAGCGGCAGAGCGCGTTGCTGGTCACGGAGGCGTTCGAACGCGCCCATCCCGATCTCGTCGCCAAGGTCGTGAAAGCGCTGGTGGAGGCCGCACGCTGGTCGTCGGATGAGGCGAATCGAGACGCGTTGATCGCGGTGTGGGCAAAGTCCGGCACGCCGGCTTCCGTGTTCCGCTACGACCTGGCCGATCAGGAACTGCGCTATCGCAATTCGCCGCTCGTCGATCCGTTCTTCGTCGAGCAATACCGGGTGCAGGCCAGGCAGGCCAAGGCGTTCGGCCTGATCCGGCGCGACGTGGACGTCACCGGATGGTTCGAGCCGCACTACGTCGATCAGGCGGTGCGGGAACTCGGTCTCGAACGCTACTGGGAGCGCTTCGGACCGGACGGCAAGCCGCTGGGCTCGTGAGAAAGAGCCGCCGATGAGCCCCCTCGCCTTCGCGCCGGCCAGGCCGAATGATTTCACCGCGGTGCTCCTTGTACGAGTGCGGCACGCGGCGATCGGCCTTCTCGTGCCGCTCACCCTCGTGCTCGTCTGGGCGCTCGCCTCGGCCCGGGGCTGGTTGCCCGAACAGGTCCTGCCCGCGCCGAGCTACGTCTGGCAGAATCTGCGCGACATGGCCGCGAGCGGCGAACTCGCGCAGCATGCGGGGATCAGCGCAATCAGGGTCGCGGCGGGCTTCGCGGTAGGAGCGGGGCTCGGCCTGCTGCTCGGGATCGCCATCGGGCTGTCGCGCCCGGTGGAGGATTACGTCAGGCCGCTGTTCACCGCCGTGGCGCAGGTGCCCACGATTGGCTGGATCCCGCTCCTGATGCTGTTCCTCGGCATCGGCGAGACCTTGAAGATCGTCGTCATCGCCAAGGCGGCGTTCTTCCCGATGGTGGTCAATACCGCCGCCGGCATCCGGAACATCCCGGTGAGCTACAAGGAGGTGGCCGCAGTGCTTCGCCTCACGCGGTGGCAATCCCTGCGCCGGCTCGTCCTCCCGGGCGCGTTGCCGGCGATCTTCACGGGCGTGCGCTACAGCCTGACCAAGGCCTGGACGGCCCTCGTCGCGGTGGAGTTGCTCGCCTCGTCCGAGGGGCTCGGCTACCTGCTGGTCTGGAGCCGACAAATGTTCTGGCTCGACACGATGCTGGCCGCGATGCTGGTCATCGGCCTCGTCGGCTACGTGATGGACGCGATGCTGGCCGCCGCGGAAGCGCGGCTCCAGGCATGGCGGATCGACGCTTAGAGCCGTTCCCGATCGCGTTGCAATCGGGAACGGCTCTCAGTCATTGATTTCACGCGCTTGCTTGCGCCGAACCGGTATCCCCTTCGGCGGCGAGTGCTCGAGCGAGATCGCCATGTCCCGTACGACTGCGACCCGGATCCGACGCGGCCTCACGCTCCCCGTGCTGCTCCTCCTCGTCTGGGAGGCTGCGAGCCATGGCGGGCTGGTCGATTCGCGCTTCCTGCCTCCGCTCGAACGCCTCGCCGACACGGCGTGGCGCGAGGCGACGGAGGGCCGCCTGCTCGGCGATCTGGCCGCAAGCCTCGCGCGCGACCTCGTGGGCTTCGCCATCGGCACAGTGCTCGGGCTCGGATTCGGTACGCTGTTGGGCGTCTCCCGCGGCGCCGAGCGGCTGCTCGGCCCGATCTTCCACGCCGCCAAGCAGGTGGCGGTCCTTGCCTGGATCCCGATCATCTCGGTCTGGTTCGGCTTCGCCGAGACCGCGAAGATCGTCTTCGTCGCGCTCGCAGCCTTCATCCCGGTCGCCTTGAACACCCACGAGGGCGTGCGCAGCGCCTCCGTCCAGCTCGTCGAGGTCGGACGTGCCCTGCGCTTCTCGCGCTGGCAGATCGTGCGGCGCATCTTCCTGCCCTCGGCCGCCCCCGCGATCCTGACCGGCGTTCACTTGGCCCTGATCTACGCGTGGCTCGCCACGGTGGCGGCCGAGTATTTCATGACGGTGGGGCCCGGCATCGGCGGTCTCATCATCGCAGGGCGGGAGCGCTTCCAGATGGATCTCGTGATGCTCGGCGTCGTGATCCTGGGCTGCGTCGGCTTCGCGCTCAACCAGGGCGCCGCTGCGATCGAGACGCGCGTGCTGCGCTGGCGGGGGGCCTAGAGAGGCGGCCAAGCGAGGCGGTTGCGAGGCTTCGCTGCATCGCTTGTTCCAAGGGGGGCGCAGGCTCAGGTCGGGGCCAAGCCGGTTGGGGCCGCATCCCTCTGCATGCCGCCCGATTCCGCGAGCGCGGCCCGGAACCGGGCTGCCGGATGGGTGTCCGGCAATAGGCGTCCCCGGCCGAAAACCTTCTCGCGCAGCGTGCCCGCCCGGTAATCCGTCTTGTAGAGGCCCCGGCGCTGGAGTTCCGGCACGACGAGGTCGGCGAAGTCGCTGTAGCCTTCGGTGGTCACGGCGTAGCTCAGGTTGAAGCCGTCGATGTCGGTCTCGTCCATCCAGCCTTGCAGCGCGTCCGCGACCTGGGCCGGCGTGCCGATCACCACCGGCCCGCGTCCGCCGATGGTGTTGTGGGTGACGACCTCGCGGATGGTCCAGACCTTCTCGGCCCCCGCGAACGAATCGATCAGCGAGGTGACCGCGTTGTCCTTCTTCTTGGTCGGGAAAGGATCGTCGAGCGCGTAGCGCGAGAGGTCGATGCCGCTCCAGCCCGACAGCAGGGCGAGCGAGCCTTCGAGGTCGATGTAGCGCTGGTAGTCGCGGTACTTGGCGTGCGCCGCGGCCTCCGTCTCGTCCACGATGACGGTGACGAGCGAGAAGAACTTGATGTCGTTCGGATCCCGGCCGAGCCCGGCCGCCCGGGCGCGGGTGTCGGCGACGTTCCTGGCGACGTTCGCCTGCGACGGATCGCTCAGGAAGACAGCCTCGGCATGGCGCGCGGCGAAGTCTTTGCCGCGATGCGAGGTGCCCGCCTGGAACAGGAAGGGGGTGCGCTGGGGCGAGGGGTCGACGATGTTGACGCCCTCGAACTGGAAGTGCTCGCCGCGATGGACGACCTTGCGGATCCGGGCCGGGTCGGCGAACACCCCGCTCGCCCGGTCGGCGACGAGGGCGTCGTCGGCCCAGCTGCCTTCCCAGAGAGCGTAGACGGCGTCCAGGAACTCGTCGGCGATGTCGTAGCGCAGATCGTGCGCCTTGACGCCGGTACGGCCAACCGCCCGTGCGCCCGCATCCGAGAAGTTCGTCACGATGTTCCAGGCGACGCGCCCCTTCGTGAGGTGGTCGAGCGTGGAGAAGCGCCGCGCGAAGATGTAGGGCGCCTCGTAGGAGACCGAGCCGGTGATGCCGAAGCCGAGATGCTCGGTGACCAGCGCCATGGCCGAGACGAGGAGCGTGGGATCGTGCTTGGGCAGTTGCACCGCGCGCCGGAGCGAGGCGTCGGCGTTGCCCTGGTAGATGTCGTGGATGCTGATGCTGTCGGCGATGAAGAGCGCGTCGAACTTCCCCCGCTCCAGGATGCGGGCGACATCCGTCCAATAGTCCAAGGTCGAGAATTCCAGCGAGCGGTCGCGGGGATGGCGCCAGAGCCCGGGCGAGAGGTGGACGGGGCTATGGATGGCGAAGCCGTTGACGCGGATTTCCTTGGTCACGGACCTATCCTCGCGATCGGGGGTGTGTTGCCGGGTCAGCGGAAGGCGCCGGGCGTCGGGTAGTCGCCGGTCAGGAACCAGGTCCCGACGGTGCGGGTCTTGTATTCGGCCGGGTTGTGGAGCGTGTGGATGCGGACGTTGCGCCAGAACCGGTCGAAGCCGTTGGCATTCGTCGCGGAGCGCGCGCCCATCACCTCGAAGATCTGGCTCGTGACTTCGAGGGCGATGGTACCGGCATAGACGTTGGCGGCGGCGATCCGGATCGCCGCCCGTCCGCGCTCCGCTTCGGTCAGGTCGAGCCCGCGGGCGGCGGCTTCGTCGAGCGCCGCGGCCGCGTCGTCGGCCAGCTGCGTCGCGGCCTGGGTCTTGATGTAGAGGTCGCCGTAGACGCGCTTGATCCAGGGATCGTCGACATGGCGCTCCACCCCGGAGTCGATCCAGGGGCGCGATGTCTCGACGGTATAGTCGCGCGCGGCGAGCAGCGCCCCCTGCGCGCTGCCGACGAAGACGTTCAAGAGGACGCTCTGCTGCTGGAATGGGGTCAGCGTCTGGTAGGGCTCGGCCGTTTCCACCCGAAAGCGGAAGACCTCGTCGTGGTGAACCTGCACGTTCGTGTAGGTGACGCGCCCGCTCCCGGTCTGGCGCTGGCCGATCCCGTCCCAGTCGTCCTCGACGCGGATGCCCGCGCGGTCGGCCGGGATGGCTGCGAAGTGGCGCAGGTTCGTGTCGCGATCCTCCCAGGCCACGTGCAGGTAATCGGCGATGTGGGAGCCCGAGGTGAACGGCCGGTAGCCGTCGAGCACGTAGCCGTCCGCGACCGGCTGGCCGAAGAGGCTCTTGGAAAAGCTGTTCGCCGTGTTGCCCCAGAACCAGTTGCCCGCCGCGGAGCGCCGGTAGATGTCGGCGGCCTGCTCCGCGGTCCCGCGCAGATGGGTGGCCTGGAGGGCGCTGAAGTGATAGCCGAAGAGGTGGCCGAGCGAGCCGTCCACCTTGGCGAACTCCCGGACGATCTTGAGCACCGTCGACCACCGCTCGCCCTGGCCGCCATGCGCCTTCGGGATGAGGAGGGTGAGGAGCCCGCTCTCCTTGAGCAGGCGCAGCTGCGCGGTCGGGCGGCCACCGGCCTTGTCGCGCGCGACCGCGTCCTCTGCGAAACGCTGCCGCAACGCCGCGGCCGAGGCGAAAGAGGGGTTGGACGGGTCGAGTTCGAAAGGCATGGCCGGGAGGGGGTGAGATGGCGCTCAGGCGTTGATCCACACGTGGGCGATCATGGCGGTATGGGCCAAGGTCACCAGCACCGGCGGCTCGGGCTGGATGATCGTGGTCAGGATGCCCCCGCGCCGAGGGCGAGGCCCCGGCCGAAGCCGCGGCGAGACATCAGGATCATGCGATCGAAGGACGGAGATGCGCCCGATCACACATCGGGCCGCACGATCTTAGGAGCCTGAGCCCACGCGGCACAATTCTCTTCTTTGCTGGAAAAAACGAATCCTTGGCTCCATTTGCGTGTAAATTCAGCAAAAACATTCTTGTTGACTTGGGGTGTCGACCTTTGAATGCTTGGTTTCATGGTTGCGCTCGAACCAAGATCCTTCATCCGCCGCAACCATCTTCACTGTTTGAAAGGACTTTCGGTCATGCGGCCCGGTTTCTCGTGCGGTGTCGAAGGCACGCGTACCCGCCCGATGACCCTGAAATGTCTTCCGGCGGCGCGCGGTCCGAACGTCGCCGACCTCATCGCTCGGCGCGAGGGGATCCGGTGACCGAGCGGTTTCTCCGCGCGGGCCCGCGCCCGGCACGTCGTCATGTCCTCGCAGGTCTCTCGGCTCTGCTCGCCGTCCCGACCGCTGCATCCGCGCAGACATCGGCCTCGGCGAAGAAGACGCTGCGCGTCGGCTTCGCTCCGGGACCCTACCTCGACGCGTTCAAGCTCGGCGTCGAGCCGCAGCTGAGGCAGCAGGGCTACGATATCCGCACCCTGCAGTTCAGCACGGGGTTGGAGGTGAATTCCGCCGTCGCCACGAACGAGATCGACGCGAACGTGATGCAGCACAGCGTCTATCTGAACGCCTACAACGATCGCAACGGCACGGACCTCGTAGGAATCGTGCAGGTCCCGACCCCGCCGATGGGCCTCTACGCGCGCAAGCACAAATCGGCTTCCGAGGTCCGGCCGGGGGCGACGGTGGCCGTGCCCAACGATCCGGTGAACCTGGAGCGGGCGCTGAAGATCCTGCGCGACCTCGGGTGGATCGAGCTGAAGCCCGCGGCGAACCCGGTCGACGTGACCGAGCTCGATGTCGTGAAGAACCCGAGCGGGATCAGGCTCACGCTGCTCGAGAGCGCGCAGGCCCCGCGCGCCCTCGACGATGTCGACTTCGCCGCGATCCAGGGGAACTTCGCGATCGACAGCGGGCTCAAGCTGACCGAGGCGATCGCGCTCAAGAAGATGACCGCGCCCTATCTCAACGTCGTGGCGGTGAGACAGGGCAACGTCGAGGCCCCGTGGGCGCGCGACATCGTTGCGGCCTACCGGGCCCCCTTCTTCCGCGACGCGATCAAGGGCAACCGCAGCTATGACGGCTTCGCGCTGCCCGACTATTTCGCCTCCTGACGCCGCGGCCGCGACAGTCCGCCTGATGCCGACACAATCGCGATCAGGTCGATCGTTCTGCGATCGACCGCGACGGCAGAAGAGCGGATCGACACGACCTCTTAAATGGAACGAACATTCTATGGACGGGAAAAGTTTTTCTTTGTCTTATGCGATGGATTGAATCTCGGCCCCGCCTCAGCCCCATGTCGCGCAGACACTTGCATCTGAACGTGAACATCCTGCATGCCGGCTTCTTCGCGTCGGCGTGGCGGTTGCCGGAGAGCCGGCCGAGCGCCTTCACCGAGATCGCGCATTACGTGAAAACGGCGCAGATCGCCGAGCGCGGCAAGCTCGATGCGGTCTTCCTGGCCGATACGCCGTCGCTCGCCGAACGCCCGGACCTGCGGTCGTTCCTCTCCCTCGAACCGACGATCGTGCTCGCGTCCATCGCGGCGGCCACCGAGCGCATCGGACTGATCGCGACGGCCTCGACGACCTACAACGAACCCTACAACGTGGCCCGCCGCTTCGCGACGCTGGACCATGCCAGCGGCGGCCGGGCGGGCTGGAACGTCGTCACCACGGCCGACGCCCAGGCCTCCGCCAATTTCGGCCTGGAGGCGGTGCCCGATCACGCCACGCGCTACGCCCGAGCCCAGGAATTTACCGAAATCGTGCGGCTCCTCTGGGACAGCTGGGACGACGACGCCCTCGTCGGCGACAAGGCGGCCGCGCGCCTGATCGACCCCGCGCGTCTCCACGCCATCGACTATCACGGGCGGCACCTGTCGGTCGCCGGCCCGCTCAACCTGCCGCGCTCGCCGCAGGGGCGACCGGTCCTCGTCCAGGCGGGCGGATCGGATGACGGGCGCGACCTCGCGGCGCGCTTCGCGGAGGTCGTGTTCAGCGTCGGCCAAACGCCGGAGGAGTCGCGCGCCTACGCGGACGATCTGCGCCGCCGCGCGGCCCGCTACGGACGAGCGCCGGACACGCTGGTCGTCCTGCCGGGTCTGGCCACGGTGATCGGCTCGACGGAGGCCGAGGCGAAGCGGCGCCGGGAGGAACTGACCGACCTCATCCCCATCGCCTACGGCCTGTCCCGCCTCGGCGCGACGCTCGGGGTCGACCTGACGCACTACGACCTGGACGCGCCGCTGCCGGAGATCGCGATCCCGGCGAACGGCAGCACGACCTTCGCCCAGGCGATCCTCGCGCATGCGCGGCGTGACGGCCTGAGCCTGCGCCAGCTCATCGGCTCGCTCGGCGGCGGCACGGGCCACCGCATCGTCGTGGGCACGCCCGAACAGATCGCCGACGACATCGAGCACTGGTTCCGCGCCGGCGCGGCGGACGGCTTCAACCTGATGCCGGACGTGCTCCCGACCGGTCTCGAGACCTTCGTCGACACCGTGGTGCCGATCCTGCAGCAGCGCGGTCTGTTCCGCCGCGCCTACGACGGCGTCACCCTGCGCGACCATCTCGGCCTCAATCGGCCCGCAAACCACTTCGCGGCGGGCGCGCCGCAGCGCCTGTCCGCCTGACCCAGCCGAGGATCCCGCATGCCGAAGCGGCAGCTCTCCCTCAACGTCTTCGTCTTTCCGGGCGGCCACCACGAGGCGGCGTGGCGTCATCCGGATTCGGACCCGACCCGCGTCCTCGACATCGGCTTCTACCAGGATCTCGCGCGCAAGGCGGAGGCCGCCAAGTTCGACGCCGTCTTCTTCGCAGACGGTCCGGCGCTCGCCGACAACATCCGCTACGCCGCGCGCTTCCGCCTCGAGCCGCTGACCTGGCTGTCCGCGCTGGGCGCGGTGACGGAGCGCATCGGCCTGATCGGAACGGCCTCCACCACCTACTACGAGCCCTACAACCTCGCCCGGCTGTTCGCCTCCCTCGACCATCTCAGTCACGGCCGCGCGGGCTGGAACATCGTCACCACCTCGGCGGCCCAGGCGGCGCAGAATTTCGGGCTGGGCGAGCACCCGCCGCACGGCGACCGCTACGAGCGGGCGCGCGAGTTCGTGGAGGTCGTCGGCAAGCTCTGGGATAGCTGGGCGGACGACGCGGTGCTGGCGGACGCCGCCTCCGGGATCTACGCGGACACGACGCGCATCCATCCGATCGACCATGCCGGCCGGCACTTCCGGGTGCGCGGCCCCCTGAACATCCCGCGCACGCCGCAGGGCCGCCCCGTCTACATCCAGGCCGGCGCGTCGGATGACGGCCGCTTCTTCGCTGCGCAATACGCCGAGGCGATCTTCACGGCGCATCAGACCTTCGCCAGCGCGCAGGCCTTCTACGCCGACATCAAGGACCGCGTCGCCGCCCTCGGGCGCCGCCCGGAGCACGTGAAGATCCTGCCGGGGATCAGCCCGTTCATCGGCAGCACGCAGCGGGAGGCGGAGGCGCTGGAAGCGGAGTTCAACGCGCTGATCCAGCCGGAATACTCGTTGACCCAATTGCGCAACATGACCGGTCTCGACCTCGCCGGCTACGACCTCGACGCGCCCTTCCCGCGCCACCTCATCGACACGGACACGCGCTTCGGCGTCGCGAGCCGCTTCAAGCTGATCGTGGACATCCTCGACCGGGAGAAGCCGACCCTGCGTCAGCTCATCCAGCGGCTCGCCGGCGCGCGGGGCCACTACGTCTTCGTTGGGACCCCAGAAAAGGTCGCCGACGAGATCGAGCATTGGTTCGTGAACGGCGCCGCCGACGGCTTCAACGTCATGCCGCCCTCGCTGACGGGCGGACTCGACGCGTTCATCGATCATGTGCTGCCGATCCTGCGCCGGCGCGGCCTGTTCCGTACGGACTATGCCGGGCGGACGCTGCGCGACCATTACGGCCTGCCGCGCCCGGAGGTGCCGTCTCTCGCGGAGGTGCGCGCGAGCGCCTGAGCCGAGCCCGTGGCCATGCCCGACGTTCCACGCCTCGCCCGCGTCCTAGTCGGCGCGCTGGCGCATGCCGTTCCCACCGTGATCGGCATCGTCATCCTCGATTTCTTCCTGCTGCGGCTCGCGCCCGGCGATGCCGCCGACGTGCTGGCGGGCGAGTCCGGCGCGGCGACGGAAGAGACCGTGGCGGCGCTTCGCAGCCGCTTCGGCCTGGACTTGCCCGTCCTCGACCAGTTGCTCGCCTACCTGGGCAACCTCGCGCATCTCAGTCTCGGCTTCTCGCCGCGCTACAACATGCCGGTCAGCGACTTGATCATGCAGCGGCTGCCGGGAACCCTGGTGCTGATGCTCGTGGCGCTCGTTTTCGCCCTCGCCCTGGGCATCCTCCTCGGCGTGGTCATGGCGAATTTCGCGGGCCGCTGGCCGGATCGCGTGCTCTCGGTCGTCGCCCTCCTGTTCTACTCGATCCCGAGTTTCTGGATCGGGCTCATGCTGATCGTGCTGTTCTCGGTGAAGCTCGGCTGGCTGCCGAGCGGCGGCGCGGAGACGATCGGCTCGGACTTGACGGGCTTCGCCCATCTCCTCGACCGCGCCCGCTTCATGGTGCTTCCCGGTCTTTCGCTGTCCCTGTTCTACGTGGCGATCTACGGGCGGCTCGTGCGGGCCTCGATGCTGGAGGTGACCGCGCAGGACTACATCCGTACGGCCGCCGCGAAGGGCCTATCGCCCCTCGCCATCACCGTGCGGCACGCGCTGCGCAATGCGCTCCTACCCGTCACCACCGTCGCAGGTGTACATCTCGGCGGCCTGATGGGCGGTGCCGTCGTGGTCGAGACGGTCTATAGCTGGCCGGGCCTCGGGCGGCTCGCCTTCGAGGCGGTCATGGCGCGCGACTTCAGCGTGCTGCTCGGCGTGATGTTGCTCTCCGCCGCCCTCGTCATCGTCGCCAACGTTCTGATCGACCTGATCCAGGCTTGGCTCGACCCCCGCATCGAGGTGGCGTGATGAGCCGATCCGCGAGCGGCGCCCCGGCCCCGGCAGACACCGTGCGGATCCGGTTCCGGGCTGCAGCCTCTCGCAAGGTCGCGCCTGCGCCCGATCCCGTCGCCCAAGCGCGCGTCTGGCCGGCATGGCCGATCCCGCGCGGCGGACGCGCCTGGCGCACGCTCATGCGAAATCCTGCCGCGCTCACCGGCCTTGCCTTCCTCTTCGCCGTCCTCGCCACGGCATGCCTCGCCCCGGTTCTCTACCCGGACGATCCGCTGGGCATGGTGGGGCGTCCGCTGATCTGGCCCGGGCAGGACGCCGAATTCCCCCTCGGCACCGACTCGCTCGGCCGCGACGTTGCAGCCGGCCTCGTTCACGGGGCGCGTGTCTCCCTCCTCGTCGGCATCGCCGCAACGGTGGTCGGTCTCGCGCTCGGGCTCGCCGTCGGGGCGCCGGCCGGTTATTTCGGCGGCTGGATCGACCGGGTGCTCGTCCGGCTGATCGAGATTTTTCAGGCCGTGCCGGCCTTCATCCTGCTTGTGGTCTTCGTGGCCATCGCACAGCCCTCGGTGGCGACGATCACGATCGCGATCGGTCTCGTCACCTGGCCCACCATCGCCCGCCTCGTGCGGGCCGAGTTCCGCGCCATCCGCGAGAAGGAGTTCGTGATGGCGGCCCGCAGTGTCGGCTACGGCCACCTGCGCATCATCCTGCGCGAGATCCTGCCGAACGCCCTGCCGCCGATCATCGTTACGGCATCCGTGATGGTCGCGTCGGCGATCCTGATGGAGAGTGCGCTCGCCTTCATGGGTCTGGGCGATCCGAACGTGGTGAGTTGGGGCTCGATGATCGGGGCAGGCCGTGAGCACCTGCGCACGGCCTGGTACCTCACGGCCCTGCCGGGCGTCGTCATCGTCTTCACCGTGCTCGCCCTAAATCTGTTCGGCGACGGCCTGAACGACGCCCTCAACCCCCGGATCGCGGCCGAGCGCCGGATATGACGGCGCTGCTCGACGTCCGCGACCTCTCGATCAGCTTCCCGAATGCGCGCCCGGTCCAGGAGCTGTCCTTCACGATCGAGGAGGGCGAGACCCTCGCGATCGTCGGAGAATCGGGGTCGGGCAAATCCCTGACCGCGCTCGCATTGCTGCGCCTGTTGCCGCGCACGGCGCAGATGTCGGCAGGGCGTGTCCGCTTCGCCGGGCGCGACCTCCTCGCCCTATCCGAGCGCGAGTTCCGAAAGCTGCGCGGGCGTGAACTCGCGATGATCTTTCAGGAGCCCATGACCGCGCTCAACCCCGTCCTCCCGATCGGGGCTCAGGTCGCGGAGGTGCTGCGCCTGCATCTCGGCCTGTCGCGCAAAGCCGCCGCGCGCCGCGCCGTCGAAGTCCTCGACCTCGTGCGGATCCCGGACCCGGCGCGATGCGCGGCGGCCTACCCTCATCAGCTCTCCGGCGGTCAGCGCCAGCGCGTGATGATCGCCATCGCGGTCGCCGCGCATCCGAGCCTGCTTGTCGCCGACGAGCCGACGACGGCGCTCGACGTCACCATCCAGGCGCAGATCCTCGATCTCCTCGCGCAGCTTCGGCGCGACCTGTCGATGGCGCTTCTCCTGATCACGCACGACCTCGGCGTGGTGGCCGAGTGGGCCGACCGCGTGATCGCCCTCTATGCCGGCCGCAAGGTCGAGGAGGCCCGGCCCGAACAACTCCTCGGGACCCCCCGCCATCCCTACACGCAGGGGCTCCTGGCGGCCTCGCCGCGCCTGCGGGCCGGATACCACTACACCGATGGTCCCCTGATCGAGATTCCCGGCCATATCGGCTCGGCCGCCGGGGAGGCCGGCTGCCCGTTCGCGCCGCGCTGCGGCTTCACCGAGCCCTCCTGTCGCACGTCCATGCCGCCGCTGCTCGCTCGGGATGAGGGCCGCCTCGTCGCCTGCCCGGTGACGGCGGCTCGCGAGATCTCCCATGGCCACGCTGTCGGTCTCTGACCTCCACACCTACTACCGGCAGCGGGGTGCCACGCTCAGGGCCGTCGATGGTGTCTCCTTCACGGTCGAAGCCGGCGAGACCGTGGGGCTCGTTGGCGAGTCGGGCTGCGGGAAGTCGACGCTGGGCAAGTCCCTGCTGCGGCTGATCGAGCCCACCTCCGGCCGCATCGAGATCGACGGGACGGACATGGGCCGACTCCCGCCCAAGGCGCTCGCGCCGATCCGGCGCCGGCTCCAGATGGTTTTCCAGGACCCCTTCGGATCGTTGAACCCACGCCACACGGTCGGCGAGATCCTGACCGGCCCCCTCCAGGTCCACGGGATGCGGGACCGCGGCGCGCGGCAGCAGCGGGCAATCGCGATGCTGGACCGCGTCGGGCTGCCGGCGGCCTCTCTGACGCGCTATCCGCACGAATTCTCGGGCGGGCAGCGCCAGCGGCTCGGCATCGCCCGCGCGCTCATCCTCGAGCCGGACATCATCGTCTGCGACGAACCGGTCTCGGCGCTCGACCTGTCAATCCAGGCGCAGATCCTGAACCTGCTCGGCGAGGCGAAGGCCGAACTCGGCTTGTCCTACCTCTTCATCTCCCACGATCTCTCGGTGGTGCGCTACGTCGCCGACCGGATCCTCGTCATGTATCTCGGTCGCATCGTCGAGACCGGCACGCATGAGAGCCTCTGGGCGCAGCCGCGCCATCCCTACACACGCGCCCTGATCGATGCCGTCCCGGGCGCCGGGCACAGGACGGGACGCGTGCATCTCGGCGGCGAGTTGCCGAGCGCCCGTCAACGACCGGCCGGATGCCGGTTCCACGCGCGCTGCCCGCTGGCGACCGAGCAATGTGAACGCGAAGAGCCGACGCTGCGAAGCTTCGCGCCGGACAGCGCCGTCGCCTGCCACCACGCCGAACTCTGACTCCGATCATCGGGGCGGTCCGAGAACGACCAGAGCGCGCCTTGATGCCGGCCCTTGAAGGCGCTGCCAGCCCCTTCAAGGGCCACCTGGTCGAGATCGCGCTTGCCGGAGACCGTCTCGAGGCGAAGGGCCGCTGCTACACCGCGATGGCGCAGATGCTGGGCCCCCGCTCGGTGATCGAGCGCCTGGCACAGCTCTTCCTCAATCTCGGCGATCTCTACGGGCGGAAGGAAGCGGGCGCCCGCATCATCGAACGGCGCATCACGCATGACGAGATCGCCGCCCTCATCGGATCGACCCGGCAATGGGTGACGATGATGCTGAAGCGCTTCCAGGCCGACGGCATCGTCGCCGTGGACAAGGCGTCCATCCGCATCCTCCACCCGGAGCGTTTGACCGCCATCGTCCAAGCGGCTGCTTGAGGCGGAACGCGATCCATCGGAGGCGCGGCGCGCCGCCCAGCGGGAGGGCGACGAGGTACGCGCCGACAGCCGATTCCCTCAGCCGAGGGGACCATAATAGCTCGGCTTCGGACCGGTTCTGACAGCCGGGCTCGACCACGCGCCCGATCGGCGCTGGAGGCCGGGCGCGGGATCGGGTTGGGGCGTCCGATCTCCCTCGACGCCAGGCAGGGAGAGGTAGCGCTCGCCGCTATCCGCGATGATGGCGACGATGGTCCGGCCCGCATTCTCCGGCCGCGCGGCGAGTTGGGCTGCCGCGAACAGAACCGCCCCCGAGGACGGCCCTGCCGTGAGCCCTTCGTCCCGCGCAAGCGCCCGGGCCGTGAGCCGAGCCTGGGCCGTCTCGCACGCGATCACTGCGTCGACGACGCCGGAATCGTAGTTCCCGGGGAGATGCTGCGCCTCCACCTCGGTCACCTTATGCACGCCCTCGACGGTGTCCACGTCCGGATGGTCGGGGGTCGGGACGGAGCCGGCCGCCGGCTCGACCACCACCACCTTCAGGCCGGGCTTCTGCGCTTTCAGGTACCGGCCGGTGCCCGAGACCGTGCCGCCGGCTCCCACCGCCGACACGAGGATGTCGACCGCCCCCGCCGTATCCCGCCAGATCTCCGGGCCGGTCGTCTCGAAATGGATCCGGGGGTTGGCCGGATTGCCGCGCTGGTTGGTGTAGAAGGCGTCCGGATTTTCCTGCCGCACCCGATCGATGATGAGGTCCACGGCGCCGGGCTGCAGGAATTCGGCATCGTCGATCAGGATCGTCCGGGCGCCGTATTGGTGGATCAGGGCGATCTTCTCGGGGCTGGTGGAGGCGCGCAGGTAGAACTTCGCCCGGTAGCCCCGGGCCGCGGCCAGGGCCGCCAGCCCGATCCCGGTATTGCCGCTGGTGAGATCGACCAGCGTCTGGCCGGGCCGGAGATGCCCGTCCGCCTCCGCGGCGCGGATGATCCCCCAGGCGGTGCGGTCCTTGATGCTGCCGGCCGGGTTCAGGTACTCGATCTTCGCCAGGATGCGGCAGGGATTGGTCTGCCGGCCGCCGAAGCGCTTCAATTCCAGCAGCGGCGTGTTGCCGATCAGCGCGGCGAGATGATCGGACCATGCGGTCATGCGTGGATCTCCAGGCCGGGGGGGCGCGCGGCGTCGCTCGGACCGATCGGTTCGGCGGCCGCCTCCGGCGCCGCCCGGGCCGGCAGCGCGGGCAGCGCCGCCAGAAGGCGCCGGGTGTAGGAATCCGCGGGCGCCGCGAAGATGTCTTCGACCGGGCCGGTTTCGACGATCCGGCCATCCTTCATCACCGCGACGCGGTCGCTCATGTGCTGGATCACGCCGAGATCGTGCGAGATCAGCAGGAGGGTCAGGCCGAAGCGGTGCTGAAGGTCGGTCAGGAGGTCCAGGATCTGGGCCTGGGTGGTGACGTCGAGCGCCGAGACCGGCTCGTCGCAGACGAGGAGGTCGGGTTGGCCGGCCAGGGCCTGGGCGATCGCCACGCGCTGGCGCTGGCCGCCCGAGAGCGTTCGGGGCCGCCGCGCCAGCATCTCGCGGGGCAGCCCGACGAGGGCCATCAGTTCGGCCGCCCGCGCGGCGCGCTGGCCGGCGGCGAGGCCGGGCTGCAGGCGCAGGGGCTGTTCGAGGATCCGCCGCACGGTGTCGCGCGGATCGAACGAGCCGAGAGGATCCTGGACGATGGTCTGGATCCGTGGGCGCAACGGTCGGCGGCTCCGCTCCGGTAGCGTGCTCCAGGGCCGACCCTCGAACAGGACCTCGCCGCGATCCGCCCGCTGAAGGGCGAGAACGACCCGGCCCAGGGTGGTCTTCCCCGAGCCCGATTCACCGACGATGCCGAAGGTCTCGCCCCGACGCACCCGAAGCGAGACCCCGGCCAGGGCATCGACCGCCCCGCCCGGGCGGGAAAACCGGACGGCGACGTCGCGGACTTCGAGGATGGGCTCGGCCGGACGAGGGTCGCTCACCCGCTCCGGGCGGGCGCCGGCTCGGGACAGCCAACTCTGGCGCGTCCCGGGCCCCGGGACCGCGGCCAGCAGGCGGCGGGTATAGGCATGGCGGGGATCCGCCAGCACCGCCCGGGCCGGACCCGCCTCGACGATCGCGCCGTGCTGCATCACGGCGATCGTGTCGGCGACCTGGGCGGCGACCGCGAGGTCGTGCGTGATCAGCAGCAGCCCGTGGCCGGCCCGGGCCAGATCCGCGAAGACCGCCAGGATCTGGCGCTGGATCGTGACGTCGAGGGCGGTGGTCGGCTCGTCGGCGATGAGGAGGCGCGGCCGGCCTGCCAGCGCCGAGGCGATGAGCGCCCGCTGCCGCAGGCCCCCGGAGAGTTCGTGCGGGTATTGCGCTGCCCGGTTTGCGGGGTCGGGGATGCCGACGCGGGCGAGCAGGGCCTGCACCTCCCCCGCCACCGCGTCCCGGGGCAGCAGGCGATGCGCCAGGATCGGCTCGGCGACCTCCTGGCCGATCCTGCGCAGCGGATCGAGGGAGACCAGGGCATCCTGGAGCACGAACCCGATCTGCCGGCCGCGGACGGCGCGCCACCGGCGCTCCGAGAGGCCGAGCAGGTCGAGGGCCCGGCCCTCGTGGCCGGTCAGCCGCAACGCCTCGGCCCGGATGCGGGCGCGGGCCCCCGCCAGCCCGACAAGGGCCCGGGCGGTGACCGACTTGCCCGATCCCGATTCGCCGACCAGCGCCAGGACTTCGCCCGGCCTGATGGTGAAGGAGATGCCGCGCACCACCTCGTCCGGACCGCTCCGGCCCGGAAAGGCGACGCGCAGCCCCTCGACCGCGAGGACGGGGGTGGCCCGAGCCTCCTCTCGGAGAGCCGGGCCGCAGGGATCGGCGCCCGCGCCGGTCACGAGCCGTCGCTCCCGGCCAGCAGGTCTTGCAACCCGCGCCCGAGGATCGTGATGGCGATCACCGAGACCGCGACGACGGTGGCCGGCAGGACGCTGATCCAGGGCGCCGTGTCGAGGTAGTTCCGGCCGTCGGCCAGCAGCGCACCCCACTCGGCCACCGGCGGCACCACGCCGAGCCCGATGAAGCTCAGGGCCGAGGCGGTCAGGACCGCGTGACCGAGGCCGATGGTCGCCACCACCACGAGCGGCCGGGTCGCATTCGGGATGACGTGACGGAGGATGATCGTCCGGCGCGGCTCGCCCAGCGCCACGGCATGCTCGACATAGCCGGACCGGACGACCTGCAGGACCTGCGACCGCACCAGCCGCGCATAGCCGGCGATGCTCGAAAGACCCACCGCCAGCAGGGTGTTGGCCGGCCCGCGCCCCAGGGCCACGATGACGAGGAGCGCGAGCAGGATCTCGGGGAAGGCGAGGAAGACATCGATCAGCCGCACGAGGATCGCCCGCACGACCGGCGGGGCGAGCGCCGCCGCCAGTCCCAGGAGCACGCCGCCCGCGCAGGCGACCAGCGTCGCGCCGAGGCCGATGGTCAGGGACAGCGAGGTGCCGTGGACCACCCGGGCGAAGACATCCCGGCCCAGTTGGTCGGTCCCGAACCCGTGGGCCGGGCCGGGCGGCGCCAGGATCGCATCGGTGTCGATCGCGTCGGGGGCGAGCCCGGTGAACAGGCCGGGCGCGGCGGTGGCGACGGCCAGGAGCAGCACGGGGACGAGGGGCACGAGCAGGCCGGGCCTACGCCAGGGCGCGGGCGCGCCGCGATCGGGGCGGAGCCGGCCGATGATCGCGAGCATGTCGGTCATGGCGCGGTCCGCCTCAGGCGCGGATCGATGCGCCGGTACAGGGCGTCGAGGGAGAGATTGATCAGCACCGAGGCCAGCGCCGAGAGCATCACCAGGCCGAGGAGGAGCGGCATGTCCCGGGTCCGGATCGCCTGGATCGTGATCTGGCCGATGCCGGAGCGACCGAACACCGTCTCGGTCAGGATCGAGCCGCCGAGCACGCCGGCGAACAGCGTGCCGGCCAGCGTCGAGGCGGCGAGCGCGGCATGCCGCAGGGCGTGGCGCAGGCGCAGCGCCGCCTCGCCGACGCCGCGCATCCGGATCGTGAGCGCGAAGGGCTGCGTCAGCGCCTCCTCCAGCCCGTCCCGCAGCACCTGCGCGAGAAGCGCGGCCAGCGGCAGGCTGAGCGCCACCGCCGGCAGGACCAGCGCCGGGATCCCCTCGCTGCCGATGATCGGAAACCAGCCGAGGGTGAAGCTGAACAGCACGATCAGCAGCAGGCCGAACCAGTAGACCGGCGTGCTCAGCACCGCGAGTTCGAGGCCGGAGAGCACGCCGCGCAGCCATCCGCGGCGGCCGGCTGAGACCAGGGCGCTCGCGAGGCCGAGGCCGAGAGCCAGGACCATGGCGGCGCCCGCGAGCTGGAGCGTCGGGCCTGCGGATTCGGCGATGACCGTGATCACCGGCAGCCGATACTGGTAGCTCTGGCCGAAATCGCCGGCGAGCGCGTGCGCGACGTAGCGGGCGTACTGGACGGCCAGGGGCTGATCGAGGCCGTAGCGCGCGACGAGGGCGGCCCGCTCCGCGGCGTCGACGATGTTCTCGCCGCCGGTCAGGATGGCGACGGGATCGCCCGGAATCGCCTTGATCGCGACGAAGGCGATCGTCGCGGCCGCCCAGAGCACGCTGAGGATCACGCCGAGGCGCTGCAGCGCGACGGCGAGCCCGCCCGGGGCGGTTCGGCTACGGGGCGAGCCAGGCATCGTAGAAGCTCGGCTTGGCGTTCGCTGTCCAGCTGATGCCGTTCAGGCGCTTCGACGTGCCGAGCTGGAACGCCGGCACGTAGAGCGGCACCGCATAGGCGGACCCGATGATCTCGGCCTGGACCTGCCGGTAGAGGCCCCCGCGCACCGCGTCGGGCGCGCCGACCGCCTGGGTCAGCGCCGCGTCGAGGGCGGTGACGCGGGAGAAATTCGCCCCGTTGG
Source organism: Methylobacterium sp. J-072 (assembly GCF_022829425.1). Lineage (NCBI taxonomy): Bacteria > Pseudomonadati > Pseudomonadota > Alphaproteobacteria > Hyphomicrobiales > Methylobacteriaceae > Methylobacterium > Methylobacterium sp. J-072. Next base: position 27,540 of record NZ_JAKSYK010000024.1, read on the forward strand.
GCGGGATATAGGCCGCGTGGAAGACCGTGCGCAGGATATCCGGCTCGGGGCGGACATAGTAGATCGAGGCGCTATCGTAATCGTTGGCGGCGGTCCGGGCCGTGAACCCGCCCGCATCGAGCGGATCCAGCTGAAGATCGAAGCCTGCTTTCTTCACCGCGTACTGGACGGCTTGGACCAGCGTCAGGTTGTCGGCGCCCGAGAAGGCGACGTCGTAGATGAAGCGGACGGCGAGCCGTGCCCCGGCCTTGGTGCGGATGCCTTCCGGGTCCGTCCGCGTCCAGCCGGCCTCGTCGAGCAGCCGCGCCGCCCGCTGCGGATCGAAGCCCCAGCTGCGCGCCACCGCTGGATCGTAATGCAGGGTCGCGGGGCCGAGGATGTTGTCGGCGGGCTTCAAGCTGCCGAAGAAGGCGACCTTGACCAGCGGCGGGATGTCGATCGCGCTCTGGAAGGCCTGTCGGACCCGGATATCGGCGAACGGTCCGCGACTGGTGTTGAGGAACAGCGACCAGTTCACGCCCGGGTTCTCGCGCGTGACGACGCGCAGGCGCGGATCCGCCTGGACCGCGCGGAAATTCGCCGGCGGCACCTCGTCGATCGCCTGGATCTGTCCGCTCGTGAGCGCCCCGAGCCGCACCGCGGCTTCCGGCAGATAGCGGAACGCGATGGCGTCGAGATAGGCCGGCCCGGTATGGGCGGCAAAGCCTGGCCCCCACGCATAATCCTTGCGCCGGACCAGCTGGCTGCCGCTGCCCTTGACGTAGCGTTCGAGGATGAACGGGCCCGAGCCCACGACGGTGTTCGTGGTGCTGCGCGCGTCGCGCAGGTAGGTCGGCGACTGGATGCCGAGATAGGGCAGGCTCAGGCCCTGCAGCAGCGGCACGAACGGCTGCTTGTACCGGAACACGACGGTGTCGGGGTCCGGGGCGGCCACGGTATCGAGCGGGCCGAGCAGGGACTTGGCGTAGCTCGACGTCGTCTTCGGGTCGAGGATGCGGTTGATGTTGAACGTCACCGCCTCGGCGTCGAGCCGGGTGCCGTCGCTGAAGGTCACGCCGCGGCGCAGATGGAAGGTGTAGACGGTGTTGTCGGCATTCACCTCCCAGCGCTCGGCGAGCCAGGGGGTGAAGCTCTTGTCCTCGGCCTGACCGACGAGCGAATCGACCACGTGCCGGGTGATCAGGGCGGTGATCGAACTGCCGGTGATCGAGGGATCGATGATCGCCGTGTCGGAGGCGAGGCCGACCGTCAGCGTCCCGCCCTGGACCGGCCCGTCCGCCCGGCAGTCCCGCGCCGCGGCGCCGAGGAGACAGAGTACGGCGGCCGCCGTGAGCACGCCGAGCCGGCCCAGGATGGCGGGGCGCCGGAGGGGCCGGCCCGGGGCCGGATGGGGAGCATCGTCACGCAGGTTGGTCATGGCTGTCCGTCGGGGCCCCTCTGCCCGGAGTTGCGATCGATGCGGGCCGGTCATGCGGCCGCCTCCACGCCCCAGCCGAGCTGCGGCGCGATCAGGGTCCTGAAGTCCGCCAGGATCTGGCGGTACGCGTCGAGGGCGAAGCTGTAGGGCAGCTCCAGCCGCAGGGTATCGGCGAAGGGCAGGATCGGATCGGCGCGCAGCCGCTCGACGATCTCGGCCGCGGTGCCGACGAGATCGGGCGCGAACTGGGTTCGCCGCTCGCCCTGCGGCGCGCGGGTGCGGGCGTGGCGGCTCGCGGCATAGTCGCGGTAGCGCGCCCGGGTCGCCGTGTCGGCGCCGTCGAGGGGCACGATCACCCGGCCGAGCGCGATCCGCGGCGCGCCGACCCCGCGCCAATGGGCGCGGAAGATCTCGACGTGGTGGGCCTGGGTCGCGAAGAAGCCGTCCCGCTCCTCCGCAATGTTGATGTTGCCGATGAGGAGATGGAAGCCGTTCTCGGCGGCCCAGCGGACCGAGCGCAGCGAGCCGCCGCCGTACCACAGCCTCTGGCGCAGCCCCGGCGCGTGCGGGCGCAGCCGGGGCCGGTGGGTGCCGGCCGCCGAGGTGATCCGCGTGTCGGGCTCGCCGAGCCAGTCGCCGTCGAGATTGGCGGCGAGCCGCCCCACGCGGCCATGCGAGTGGTCGACACGCGCCGGATCGCCATCCAGGAAGCGGTCGCCGAGCAACGCCCCGTAGGCCGGCGGCCCGGCGCTCAAGCCGACATGGAGCCGGCCGCCGGACAGGATGTCCACCAGCGACAGGTCTTCCGCCAGCCGGAACGGATTCTCGTAGCCCATCTGGATCACGGCCGTGCCGAGCTCGATCCGGTGCGTGCGCTGCGTCGCGGCCGCGAGGAAGGTCGCGGCCGACGAGATGCCGGGTTCGAGGTGGCGTTGGCGCACCCAGGCGCCGTCGAAGCCGAGCGCTTCACCGGTGGCGAACAGGTCGAGGGTCTGCTCCAGCCCGGCGCGCGGATCGGCATCGTCGTAACTGCCCGGTGTCAGGAAGGCGATCTGCCGGATCGAAGCCTGCGCCATCGCTCAAAACTTCGGCAGGCCGGGCGGGTTGGTCTCGGAGCGCGGCAGCGCCTCCTCCTCCAAGCCCCAGCGGGCCAGGGCCCGGCCATACGTGCCGTTGGCGATCAGGTCGTTGGTGGCGAGCGTCAGCGCGTCGACCAGGCCGCTGCCCTTGCGGGTCGCGATCGCCACATCCGATGTCAGCGGCCAGCCGGCGCTGAGCGTGCCCGCCTGCCGGATGTCCTTGTCGCGGGCGGCCACGAACACGAGTTGCGCGTGCGGCTGCACGATCACGTCGGCCCGGCCCGAGCGCAGGGCCACGAGGCGGGCGGCCTCGTCGTCGAACAGCTGCAACTCGAGGGGCTTGAGCCCCGCCGCGCGGTTCTGCTTGTCCCACTCGACCAGGATGCGCTCCTGGTTGGTACCGCCGCCGACGCTGATGGTGAGGCCGGCCACGTCCTTCGGCTCGCGGATCTGCGTGATGTGGCTGTCGGCCTTCACGAACAGCCCGTGCAGACCCTGCCGGTAGGTGGTGAAGTCGAACTTCTCCTTGCGCTGCTCGGTGACGCCGACATTCGAGATCACCGCGTCGTACCGGCCGGCGGACAGGCCGAGGGGCCAATCCTCCCAGGCCACGGGAACGAGCTTGAGGCGCAGGCCGAGGCTGTCGGCGATCAACTGGGCGAAGTCGGGATCCGCCCCGACTACGGTCCTGGCATCGGTGGCGTAGCTCCCGAGCGGCGGGCCGCCCGGGGTGATCCCCACCGTCAAGGCGCCGGGCTCGGCGAACCGGTAATCCTTCGGGAGGCGCGCGATCGCGGCCGGGTCCTTTTCGGCCCGGATCCGGCCCGACTGCTCCGGGCCGAGGTCGAACGGCCCCGTCCCCTCCGCCGCGGCGAGAGGGTCCGCCCACAGCGCGCCGAGGACGAGCGACAGGCGCATCCACCGTGGAATCATCGAAAGCCTCTGGTTCCTGGTCAGGTCCGCGGCAGGCCCGGCGGGTTGGTGCGCGATTCCGCGATGGCCTCGGCCGAGAGGTTCCAGCGCGCGAGCGCCTGGGCGTAGTGTCCGTTCTTGATCTGGGTGTTGATCGCGTGTGTGATCGCCTCGGCGAGGCCCGCGCCCTTGCGCGTCGTCACCGCGATCTCGGCGAGCACCGGCCAGCCGCCGCTGAAATTGCCGGCGAGCCGGGTCTTGCCCTCCTGCGCCGCCTTGAAGCCCAGGAGCGCGTTCGGCCCGAGATAGGCGTCGGCCCGGCCGGACTCGATGGAGAGGTAGAGTACCACATCGTCGTCGTGGTACTGGAACTCGACCGGCTTGAGCCCGGCCTTCACGTTCTGGTCGTTCCAGCGGAGCAGGATCTGCTCCTGGTTGGTGCCGGCGGAGACGATCACCCGGAGGCCGGCCACGTCCCGCGGCTCGCGGATGACGATCGGGTTGTCCTTCCGGACATAGAAGCCGAGCAGATCCTTGCGGTAGGTCGAGAAGTCAAACTTCTCCTTGCGCTGCTCGGTGACGGTGACGTTCGAGATGACCGCGTCGTACTTGCCCGAGATGACGCCGAGGGGCCAGTCGGACCAGGAAACCGGCACGATCTCGAGCTTGCGGCCGAGCGCGTCGGCGACGAGCTGCGCGATGTCGGGCTCGGACCCGATGATCGTCTTGGTGTCGTTGGCGTACCCGCCGAACGGGAAGCGACCGCCATTGTTGGCCACGGTGAACACGCCGTCCTGGGCGAAGGGCGCGTCCTTGGCGATGAGCCGGATCGCCTCCTCGTCGCGGGCGGCGCGCACCCGCCCGGGCTGCTCGGGGGAGAAGTCGAACGCCTCCAGGGCGCGGGCGCGGCCGGACACGAGCGCCCCCGAGGTGGCGGCGGCGAGGAGGGCGAGGGATCTGCGGCGGGTGAGCACGGTCGAGAGCCTTTTCGAGAGGGGTCAGAGAACCTTGGCGAGGAATTCCCGGGTCCGCGGATGGTCCGGCTCCGTGAGCGTCCGGTGGGGTGGTCCCTGCTCGATCACGCGGCCGTCCTCCATGAACACCACGTGGTCGGCGACCTCGCGGCCGAAGCCGATCTCGTGGGTCACGATCACCAGGGTGGTGCCGGAGCGGGCGAGTTCCTTGATCACGTCGAGCACCTCGCCGACGAGTTCGGGGTCGAGGGCCGAGGTCGGCTCGTCGAACAGCAGCACCTTCGGCTTGAGCGCGAGGGCGCGCGCGATGGCGACCCGCTGCTGCTGGCCGCCCGAGAGCTGGCGAGGATAGGCGTCGGCCTTCGCGGCGAGGCCGACCCGGGCCAGAAGCTCGCGCGCCTCGGCGAGCGCCTGCGCGCGGGGCACGCCGCGCACCGTCATGGGCGCCTCGATGATGTTCTCGATGGCCGTGAGGTGGGGGAACAGGTTGAAGGTCTGAAACACCATGCCGACATCGACGCGCCGTTTCAGGATGTCCTTCTCCTTGAGCTCGTGGAGCGCGTCGCCGTCCTGCCGGTAGCCGATCAGCTCGCCGTCGATCGCGATGAAGCCCTGATCGACCCGCTCCAGGTGGTTGATCGCCCGCAGCAGGGTCGACTTGCCCGAGCCGGACTGGCCGATGATCGCGGTCACGCTGCCGGGCCGCAGGGCGAGGCTGACGTCGTCGAGCACCTTAAGCGCGCCGAAGCTTTTGGAGACGCCGCTGATCCGGATCTCGCCGCCGGCCGCGAACAGGCTGGACCGTGGGACCGGGGCGGCCACGGCGTCCGCGGTGGCGGAGGCCCGGCCGGCCTCGTCGCTGGCGCGCCGAATCCGTTTGAGCGCCAGGGCGATCAGCGAAGGCGGCGGCTCGCGCAGCGCGCCGCGGGCATAGTAGCGCTCGATATGGCGCTGGACGAAGGACAGCACGGTCAGGATGACGAGGTACCAGACCGTCGCCACCATCAGCAGCGGGATGACTTCGAGGTTGCGCCGGTAGATGACCTGGACCGTGTAGAACAGATCCGGCAGCGCCAGGATGTAAACGACCGAGGTGTATTTCGTGATCTCGGTGACTTGGTTGAACGCAGCCGGCAGGATCGAGCGCATCGCCTGGGGCAGCACGATGCGGGTGATCTGCCGGCGCCACGGCAGCCCCAGCGCCGCGGCGGCTTCGAGCTGGCCCTGGTCGACCGAGAGGAGGCCGCCGCGCACGATCTCCGCCGAGAAGGCCGCGGTGTGGAGGGTGAGGCCGAGCACCGCCGCCAGGAACGGCGTGATCAGTTGGGTCGTCTGCCAGGACCCGAAGCTGATCCCGGTAAACGGCACCCCGATCGAGAGCGTCGGGTAGAGATATCCGAGATTGTTGAGGATCAGGAGCAGGACGATCAGCGGGACCGAGCGGAACAGCCAGACGTAGCCCCAGGACAGTCCGGCGAGCAGCGGCGAGCCGGAGATGCGCGCGAAGGCCAGGAGGCCGGCGAGCAGGAAGCCGAAGACCATGCTGAGCAGGGTCAGGAGCAGGGTTCGCCCGAGGCCGGTCAGGACCGGTTCGGCGAAGAACCACTCGGCGAAGACCGCCCAGCCCCAGCGCGGGTTGGTGAGGATCGAGTGCAGGATCACCGCGATCACCAGGCCGGCGAAGACCGTCCCGATGCTGCGCGCCGGATAGCGTGCCGGGACGATCCGGGCGCGGCTGAAATCGCGGGCTGAGTCCGGGCGGTGGGCGTGCCCGGGCAGGGCCGCCACGTCGCTGGCGAAGGTCATGGCAGGCTTTCTCGGAATGGCCGTCTCGGCGGGGCGGAACTCAAGCGGGGCTGCACGCGGCGACCGCGACGGCCAGCTGCTGGGCGACCGCCGCCGGGGGGCGAAGCGCCTTCTCGAAGGGCAGGATCTTGTAGATCTCGGGATCGCGCGACACGTCGAACAGCGGCGTGTAGCCGAGGTCCAGGTAGAGCCCCTTGGCCTCGGGCTGGCGGAAGCCGGTGGTCAGGTAGATGCGGTCGTAGCCCTGTCGCCCGGCCTGGGCTTCGAGCGCCTCGACGACCCGGCGCGCCAGGCCCTGCCGCCGGAACTGCGTGTCGGTCCAGACCCGCTTCAGTTCGGCCGTGTGGTCGTCGTAGCGCTTGAACGCCCCGCCCGCGATGGCGCGCCCGTCCCGCAGGAGCAGCACGAAGTTCCCGTCCGGCGGCGCGAACAGCTCGGCCGGGTAGCGGGTCATCTCGGCGCCGGGCGGATCACCGAAATAGCTGCCGTAGCGGGTGACGTACTCCCAGGTGAGCTGTTCGACGAGGGGGCGCGCCAGCGGGTCCAACGGCGTGGTGTAGACGAACTGATCGGACATGGCGGCTTTATCCAATCGCAGGGGCGGCGGGGAGGGTCAGACCAGGAAGGCGCGGGCGAGCCGAACCCAGAAGCTCGCGGCCGGCGCCAGGATCGCATCGTCGAAATCGTACTGGGGGCTGTGCAGCGGCGCGCTGTCGCCGTTGCCCACGAACAGGTAGCTGCCCGGCCGCGCCTCCAGGAGGTAGGCGAAATCCTCGCTCGCCATGCGTGGCTTGAAGTCGGCTTCCAGGCGATCGGGACCGAAGGCGTCGAGGGCCACGTCCCGCGCGAAGCGCGTCTCCGCCGCGTGGTTGACCAGGGCCGGCAGGCCCCTGCGGTAACGCAGCTCGGCCCGCGCACCGTAGCTTTGGGCCACGCCCCGCGTGATCGCCGTGACGCGCTCTTCGAGCCGGTCGCGCACCGCCGGATCGAAGCTGCGGATCGTCAGGCTGAGATCGACGCTGTCGGGGATGACATTCGAGGCTTCCCCGCCGTGGATCGCGCCGACGCTGACGACGGCGGCCTCGCGCGGGTCGACGTTGCGCGCGACGATGCTCTGCAACGCCAGCACGATGGCCGAGGCGGCCACAACCGGGTCCACCGTCTCGTGGGGCGAGGCGCCGTGGCCGCCCCGGCCCACGACACGGATCTCGGCCTTGTCGACCGCTGCCATGGCGGGGCCCGTGACGAAGCCGAATTGCCCGCGCGGCACCCCCGGCCAATTGTGGAACCCGAAGATGGCGTCGACGGGAAACTGCTCGAACAGCCCCTTGGTGACGAGGGTGCGCGCCCCGGCGCCGATCTCCTCGGCCGGCTGGAAGATCAGGGTCAGCGTGCCGGAGAAATCCAGATCCGCCAGGCGCTTGGCTGCTGCGAGCAGCGTCGCGGTGTGCCCGTCATGGCCGCAGGCATGCATCGTCCCGGGCGTCCCCGAGCGGTAGGGCAGGTTCGTCGCCTCCGCGATCGGCAGCGCGTCCATGTCGGCGCGCAGACCGAGCCGGCGCTCGCCCGAGCCCTTGCGGAGCACTCCGACCACGCCGGTGCCGGCAAGCCCGGTCGTGACCGTGTAGCCGTAGCCGCGCAGCCGCTCGGCGACGAGGGCGCCGGTGCGCGTCTCCTGGAAGGCGAGCTCGGGATGCCGATGCAGGTCGTGCCGGAGGCTGACGAACTCGTCCACCGAGGCGAGGATGCCCGGATCGATGCCCCGGTCGGCGATCGCTGCGTGGATGGTCATCGCGGGACGCCTCAGCCGGCCTGCCGCACCGGCGCGGCGTCGCCCGGCGCGCTGTAGCGGCTCGCGCGGCGCGGCAGGCCGAGATGGTCGCGCAGGGTCGTGCCCGGCAGCGTGCGCTCGTAGACGCCGCGCGCCTCCAGCACCGGGATCACGAGGTCGATGAAGTCGTCGAGGCCCTGGCCGATCACCGGGAAGCCGAGCACGAAGCCGTCCGCCGCCTGATTCTCGACCCGCGCGATCAGCAGGTCGGCGACCTCCTCGCCCGAGCCGATCAGGTCGGTGCGCGGCGTCGCGGTCTCGAGCGCCGCTTCGCGCAGGGTCTGCCCCTTCGCGGCGGCGTTGCGCTTGATGCGGTCCGTGGTCGAGCGGAAACTGTTCTGGCCGATCGCGCCGAGATCCGGGAACGGCGCGTCGAGGGGATAGGCGCTGAAATCGTGATGGTCGAAGAAGCGGCCGAGATAGGCGAGCGCGTCCTCGATCGAGATCAGGTCGCGGATTGCCTGATACTTGTCCTCGGCCTCCGCGCGCGTGCGGCCGACGATCGGCCCGGCCCCCGGGAACAGCTTCACGTCGTCCGCGCGCCGTCCATGGGCCACCGCGCTGGTCTTGATCGCGCGGTAGAGGGCCTGCGCCTCCTCCAGGGGCACGTGGTTGGCGAAGACCGCGTCGGCGTGCCGGCCCGCGAGCCCGATCCCCGATTCGGACGCGCCGGCCTGGAACAGCACCGGCTGGCCCTGGGGCGAGCGCTGGATGTTGAGCGGCCCCTCCACCTGGAAGAAGCGCCCCTTGTGGTTCAGCGTATGCAGCTTGTCGGGATCGAAGAAGCGCCCGCTGGCGCGGTCCCGCACGAAGGCGTCGTCGTCCCAGGAATCCCAGAGGCCCTTCGCGACCTCGAGATATTCCTGCGCGATCTCGTAGCGCAGCGCGTGCTCGGGATGGGGCCGGCTGTAATTGCGCCCGGAGCCTTCGAGCGGCGAGGTCACGGCGTTCCAGCCGGCCCGGCCGCCGCTGATCAGGTCGAGCGAGGCGAATTGCCGGGCGATCGTGAAGGGATCGCTGTAGGAGGTCGAGACCGTCCCCACGAGACCGAGTTTCTGCGTGTTGGCCGCGAGAGACGAGAGCAGGGTCAGCGGCTCGAACCGGTTCAGGAAGTGCGGGATCGACTTGTCGTTGATGTAGAGCCCGTCCGCCACGAACGCGAAGGCGATCCCGTTCGCCTCGGCCTTGCGCGCGTTGCGGATGAAGAGGTCGAGGTTGACGCTGGCATCGACCGGATTGCTCGGATGGCGCCACGCATTCATGTGGCTGCCGCCGCCCTGGAGCATCAGGCCGAAGGTGAGACGGGTCTGCGACATGGGAGCGTCTTTCCGGACCGGGATCAGGCCGCGAGGGCCGAGGCGCCGCCCGCGAGCAGCGTCACGGAGGCGAGGCGTCGGGTGGTCGCGGAGGGCGGCGTGTCGACGATGAATTCGCGGATTCCGAACCGGGCCTGCAGCCGGTCGAGTTCGCCGCGCACCTCTTCGGCCGTGCCCGACAGCACGTGCGGCCTGCGGAGCTCGGTGCGGTAGGCGGCGGCGCCGGCCTGCCGGGCATATTCGGCCGCCTGTTCCTCGGTGCCGAGATTGACGCTCTGGCCGTCGTCGAGGGTGACCCTGACGACCTTGAGCGGATCGGTCACCGCCCGAGCCTCCTCCGCGGTCGGGGCCACGAAGGCCGTCACCGCGAGAAGCACTTCGCCCGTGCCGCCCGCCTTCGCGTAGGCGTCGAGGCTCGCCTCGGTCACCCCCGGGTCGCCGTTGAGCTGCCCGGCGAAGACGAAGTGCCAGCCGCGCGCCGCGGCGAGCCGCGCCGATTCGGGACTCGCGCCGAGGAGGAAGCGCTCGGGCGCGGCCGGCGGCACCGGCAGGGCCGGCGGCGACCCCGCCTCGGATCGGGCCGCGAGGTAACCGTCGAGCTCCGCAAGCAGGTCCTCGAAGCGCGGCGGGCGCGCCGGATCCTGCAGGCGCCGCAGGGCGCGGGTCGCGTCGGGCAGCCCCCCGAACGCCTTGCCGATCCCGAGGTCGATCCGGCCCGGCGCCAGCGTCGCGAGCAGGTTGAAGGTCTCCGCGACCTTGTAGGGGCTGTAATGCGGCAGCAGCACGCCGCCGGAGCCGATCCGGATGCGCTGCGTCCGGGCCGCCAGATACGCGATCAGCACCTCGGGCGCGGAGCTGGCCAGCCCCGGATTCGCGTGATGCTCCGCCACCCAGAAGCGCTTGTAGCCGAGACGCTCGGCGTTCTGTGCGAGCGCGATCGTACGCTGGAGCGCCGCACCCGCCGGCTCGTCCGCCAGGATGGGGCTCTTGTCGAGCAGGCTGAGCGCGTAGGTCATCGGAAGGCCTGATGCGCCGGGCGGCAGGCCGGAACGCCCGAGCGCCGGATCCGTGACCGGGGGGCTGGTTTGAGGATCGTGGTCAGCACCATGGACCGTCCGGGCTCCGGAATTCACGACCGCCGCGTCGTTGCTTGAACCTTGCTGCCCCAGCGGATGTCACGGCGGCAGATCCTGCAAAGAAACGGCTAAGCATTTCTTCCGACCCGACAATTCTCCGACCGGTTCATGCCCGCGTCAACGACAGTCGATCCCAAAGATGAGAGGTGTTTTAGGGGTTTGATTTGCTTGCGGCCGGATCGACCGAAAGATTATTTCTCGACCGGCGACCTGCCTTGTTCGCCCCCTCGCGCGTCCCGCGTTCAAGCGCGTCGGGCGCGCGGGCGAGCAGCCGGTGCGGGAAGCGGCGGCAGCTCGAGATTGGAGCGGAAATCGTCGCCGCCGTAATCGGTGTCGATGAGGGCGCGCCGCCGCAGCTCCGGCAGGAGGCCGTTGAGCAGCAGATCCTCCTGGTCCGGGTTTCCCAGGCCATGCAGGGTCAGCACGTCGACGGCGCCGGCCCGGAAGCGCTCTTCGATGGCGTCGGCCAGCTGCTCCGGGGTGCCGGCGACGGACCAGTGGCCGGTCTCCTGGGCCTCGATGATCAGCGCACGCAGGGTCAGGCCCTGGCGGGCGTAGCGCCGGAAGATCTCCACCCGACCGCGCCGACGGTCGATGCTTTCGACCTCCGGCAGCAGCGCCGCGGGGAGCGGCGCGTCGAGCGGAAGGCCCGAGAGGTCGACCAGGCCGCCCAGCATATCCGCGAGCTTGAGCCGGCCCTGTTCGTAATCGATCCGCGCGTGCTTCTCCCGGAGCCGACGGGCCACGTCCGCTTCGGACTCGCCGATGACGGCGTGGAAGGAATTCATCACGCGCGGCAGGGCCTCGCCGCGCCCGTAGGCGGTGGCGCGGCGGCGAAGCTCCGTCGCGAAGGCGATGGCGCCCTCCAGGGTCGGCTGGGCGGTGTAGACGATCTCGGCGTAGCGGGCCCCGACGTTCACCCCTGCCTCCGACTGCCCGGCCTGGAACAGCACCGGCCGCCCCTGCGGCAGCGGCGGGATGTTCAGCGGCCCCGCGACGGTGAAGTGCGCCCCGCGATGGTCGATCCGGTGGAACTTCGCCGGATCGACGGCGATCGCGCCCGAGTCCTTGCGGTGGGCCGCATCCCGCGCGTTCGCGTCGAAGAGGGCGTTGACGACCGCGATGAACTCCGCGGCGCGGGCGTAGCGCGCCTCCGGGCCGGGGAGCGTCTCGCCGAAATTCTCCTCGCCGACCGAGGAGGTCACGGCGTTCCAGGCCGCGCGGCCGCCGCTGACATGGTCCAGGGTGCCGATCTGCCGGGCGAGATTGTAGGGATGGTGGAAGCTCGTCGACACGGTCGCCACCAACCCGATCCGGGATGTCGCCTGACTGAGGGCGGCGAGCGCGATGAGCGGTTCCTGCGCGCCGGCGGTTCCGGCCAGGCCCGCCGGGTCGATCTGCAGGAGGTCGGCGGTGAAGAGGCCGGTGATTGTCTCGGCCTCCGCCTTGCGGGCGAGTTCGACCGCGCGCCTCACGCCGATCGTGGGATCGCCGTCGTTCGATGCGGCCACGAGGTTGGCGGCACCGACCAGGGTCTTGAGGCGTCGGGGACGGCCCACCGTCATGGCCGACACCGAGAGATGGTCGCGGGACGCGACGTGCGCGGCCTCCAGGGAGGCACGTCTCTTCGGCGCCGGTGCCAAACCCCGTCCGGGGGCGGTGAGGTCCGGGTCATACGGCTCAGGCCGCCGTCGCGCGACGCGTCGCGAGGCGATCGAGCACCTTGCGTTCCTGCACCTCCTTCAGGGCCAAGACGCGGGTGGTCGCCGCCTCGAAGGAGACGGCGGGCGGATAGATCGGCGAAGTCCCGGCCTGACCGGCCCGCGCCCCGATAGGCTTCTCGAACGGTAGGGAGCGGTACAGGGTGGGGTCCGCCGCCGTGTCGAACAGCGGCCGGTAGCCGAGCGCGCGGTAGAGCGCGGTCGCCTCCGGTTGGCGAAACCCGGTGGTCAGGTAGGCGCGCGTGTAGCCGAGGCGGCCCGCATGCTCCTCCAGCGCCGCCACGACGCGCTGCGCCAGCCCCTGGCGGCGCAGGTCGGCCCGGGTCCAGATGCGCTTGAGCTCCACGGTCTCGTCGTCGTGGCTCATGAAGGCGCCGCCGGCGATGGTCTCCCCATCCCGGACGATCAGCAGGAAGTCGCCGAGCGGCGGTTGATAGACCTCCGCCGGGTAGCGCAGGATCTCGGACCGTGCGCCCCCGGGACGGCCGGCCGTGCCGTAGCGGCTGTCATACTCGGCGACCAGCGCCTCCAGGAGCGGTTGCGCGGCCGCCTCCAAGGGAGACGATCGGATGATGACGCCGGCCAAAGCCTGCCTCCGTCGAAGATGAACAGGGTTTCGCGACACGGAATCCGAGGCGCCGAGGCGAAGGCGCGGTCGCGACGTCGATCCCGACTGCGACGCGCTCACGCCCTGCACGCTCAGCGCTGCGTTCGTATGGCCCCGGGGTTTCAAGAGGATCGATCAGGCCGCCTGCCGAAGATCTTCAAGACATTCCATCGTATATCGGCCGCGCATCAACAGCCGACCACACTCTCATACTCGTACGGCGACGCCTCGAACGTCAATGAAAGCTTAATGCATCTTTGTGCCATTTCGTAGGACGATCACTTCTCCAAGGCTCGCAGGAGGAGAGATCGATATCCCGTGCCGACTTGGTTGCGGAGCCAGTCCACGATGCGACCCAGGACTTGCAGCAGGGGGATCGAGCGCGACCGCTTTCGGGTCAAACGCCCCCTGCCCCGGGAGCCGCGCGCGTGCCGCCCTGCCCCGCGGCGGCGCCCGGGCGCAGATCCGCGATCGTCGCCCGCGCGGTGTCGAGGGCGATGGCGACGGCCGACATCGTGGCGGCGTCGGGGGCCCGCTCGCGGGCGTAGCGCACCGCGTCGCCGGCCAGCCGGTCGACCTCGCGGGTCAGCCCGGCGAGCGCCGCCGGGTCCCGGGCGGCCCGGGCCTGCTCGGTGATCGCCAGGAGCCGCTCCATGATCTCGTCGACGTGCTCGCGGCGCAGGCCGGCCAGGCGCTGCCGGATCCAGGCCAGGACCGAGACCAGGCCGCCGGCCAGCGCGCCGAGCAGGTAGAGCGTGTCGCCGTAGCGCTCGACGAAGCCGTGCTGCTCGCGCTCGTAATAGTCGAGCGCCCCCGGATGGATCGGAATCCGCGCGCTGGTCGCCGCCACCGTGGTCTCGTAGGACGGGGCCTGGACGTAATCCGCCGCCTCCGTGGCGTTGCCCGCCTCCGTGCGCTTCTCGAACAGCTGCTGGGTCATGTCGGCCGCCACCGCGCGGCTCAAGGAGGCGCGGGCCATCAGGCGATAGGAGGCGCCGACCGTCTTGACGTCGTCGGCGGGCAGCTTCGGCCGGCCGCCGAACAGCCCGCCCGGGATGGCCACCGCCTGGAGCTTGGGGAAGCGCTCGATCACCGCGTCGTCGTCCTCGACGGCGACGAATTCGACCTTGCCGCCCCGCGCCACCGAGCGGACCGCCGCGACCAGGTCGAGGGCTTTTGGGGCCGAGGGCGCGATGATGCTGATGAAGGCGTCGATCCGCTTCTCGCGGATCGCCCCCGCCACCGCGTCCTCGGCCACCGGCACGAGCACGACCGCGCGGTCGCCGGGGCCGCCCCCCGCCCCCGGCTCCAGGGTCAGGCCGTAATAGCCGAGGATGCTCTTGAGCAGCCAGATGTCGGCGTCCCGGTGCGCGCCGATGCCGAGCCGCTTGCCGGCCAGGTGCGGGAAATCCTTGATGCCGGCCTGCTCGGGCGAGGCGATGAGCATCGCCTGGTCGCGCAGGATCGCCAGGGTGAGCCCGTTGGTCGGCAGCAGCACGTCCGGCCGGACCACCGCCAGGTCGGCGCGGCCGTCCTGCAGGGCGGCGGCGCTCTCGCGCACGTCGTCGAAGGCGAGGATCTTGAGGCGCAGGCCCGTGCGGCCGGATTCCAGCGCGTCCGCGTAGGCCTTGATCAGGCCGGGCTCGGTGCCGTCCCGGGGAGCGACCGCGACGGTCAGCACGGTCGCCTGAAGGAGATACCAGGCGGCCAGGGCCGCCGTGCCGAGGAGCACGACGGCGCCGGCCAGCAGGGTCTCGCGGCGCAGCAGCCAGGACAGGTCGGTCGGCATCGGCCTCTCGGTTGGTCACGTCCGCGCCGCTTGCCGGCACAGCTCGAAAGCGCGGCTACAGCGCCAGTTCCGGGAGTGGATCGGCGTCGCGGAGGCGGGCCGGGGCGAGCTCAGTGTGGCCCGGGGCCTCGACCGAAAAATAGGCCATCGGCTCCCGGCGGCCGCGCAGCGGCTCGCGGCTGACCTCCCGCCACGTCGCGGCCGCCGGGCCGGCCGCGCGCCGGACGGCCTCCGAAGCCAGGATCGGGACGCCGTGGGCCTTGGTCGCCTGCTCCAGGCGGGCGGCGACGTTCACGGTGTCGCCCAGCACGGTGAACTCGTAGCGCGCCTCCTCGCCGATGATGCCGCTGAACACCTCGCCGCCATGGAGGCCGATTCCGATCCGCACCGTGGCGTCGTGCTCGCCCTTGAGGTTCCAGCGGGCGATGACCGCGACCAGGTCCGTGGCGAAGGCCACCGCCCGGGCGGCGTCGTCGGCTTGCGCCTCGGGCAGGCCGAACACCACCAGGGCGCCGTCGCCGATGAACTTGTCGACGACGCCGTTGTGCAGCCGAGCCACGCGCATCACCCGCCGCCGGAACGCCGACAGGAAGGCGGAGAGCTGTTGCGGGTCCAGGCGCTCGGCCAGGGCGGTGGAGCCGCGCATGTCGACGAAGGCGATGACCGCCTGCTGCCGCCGGCCGGCCCGCAGGCTGCCGTCGTCGTCGGCCAGGCGCGAGACCAGCTCCTGCGGCAGGAAGCGCGACAGCCGGCGGCGGCGCCCCGCCTCGCGCATGGCCGAGACGGCGAACAGGATCAGCACCAGGACGAGCCCGGCGAGCGCCGCCCAGATCAAGAGCGCGATCCGGGAGACCGCCGCCTGGCGCTGCTCCATCAGGGCCGATTCCTGGGCCTCCATGCGGCGCACGACGGTGCGGATCTCGTCCATCAGGCGCCGCCCGTGCCCTTCCCGGACGAGGGTCCGGCTCGCCTCGATGTCGCCGCTCCGGTGCAGGTCGATGCTGGTGCCGAGCTCGCCGAGTTTTTCCCGGATCAGCAGGATCAGGCCGTCGAGCTCGGCGCGCTGGCTGTCGTCGTCGCGGAGGAGGTCGTGCAGGCGGGCGATCTCGCCGTTGACCTTGGACCGGCCGGCCCGGAACGGCGGCAGGAAATTCTCGTCCTCGGTCAGCAGGTAGCCGCGCTGCCCGGTCTCGGCATCCTGGACCGCCGACAGCACCCGGCCGAGGCGCCCCTCGACCGCCAGGGCGTGGCGCACGGCCTCGCTGCCGCGCTGCTGATAGACCGAGGCGCCCACCGCGATGCCCAGCATTGCCAGGATCACGGCGAGGCCGGCGATCATCCGGTCGACGGTCTTCGAGCGCCCGGGCAGATGCTCGATCACGTCCAGGGCGGCGCGGGCTGTCATGCCGGAGCTGCTAAGGATCGGGACGCGCATGCGCCAGCGATCCCGCGGGCCGGGGCCGCTGGCCGTATGGGCTGGCGCATGGTCGCGCTCCGCGCCGCGGGCACAGCGATCTCCTGTCACGATGGGGGCGGCGGACGATCCGGGCCGGGCCGACGGGTGGAACCGCTAGCACAAAAGACGGCCCCGGCCATTGTTCCCCCCGCATCGGGCAAACATCACGGAGGACAGGGGTTTTCGGCCCCTGCTGCCGCAATCGTGATTCACTCGGGCTGCCTTCGAGGGCGCCCCCGCACCTTCCCTCCCCCGCAGAGGGGGGAGGGAGAGCCGCGCCCCGATGTGTGGATCCGCCAGCCCGCCTGAGAGCGCGAACCTGCGCCTCCGAGGAAGATGGGTTGGATCGTAGGAACGGGCCGGGGCGGTACCTCGGCCCCCCGGCCGCTACAGCCCGAACATGCTCTGGGTCGGGGCGTGCAGCGTGAAGGCGTGGCCTTCGTCGACCCAGCCGGTGCCGGCGTGGCCCTGCTCGATGGAGGTGATCTCCGCGGCGCTGGACGCGTAGTAATGGCGGCCGCTCTCGGTGTTGACGAAGCGCTCGATGTTCATCGCGGCCGATCCGGCGGCGGAGGGATCGCTGTACGCCTCGAAGGCGACGCCGTCGTAGTGGTAGCCCGAGCCGGAGCCGAGCAGGCCGTCCCGCTCGGCTGTGCTGGTCGTGTAGAACGTGTCCCCGGTCGCCGCGTTGGTGAAGTGGAACACGTCCGCGGTGCCGGCGGAGCCTGTGGGCGCGGCCCAGCCGACCCCCTGATACGCGTAGGCCGGTTGGGAGGTCTTGATCGCGTCCCGCTCCGCCGTGCTGGCCGTGTAGAGATGCTGGCCGGTGGACGCGTCGTAGAAGTGGAAGACTGGCTCCAGGCTCGCGCTCGTGCCGCTGTTGGGGTTCGCCTGGTAGGCGCGCAGGTAGTCGATGTTCATCTGGGCCGGGAACGGCGTTGACGCGTCGGCATCGCCCGGCCATGTCCCGCCGATCGCCAGGTTGGCGATCATGTACATGGGCTTGTCCAGGCTGGCGGGGGTGGGCGTCTGATAGACCTCTTGGCCGTCGAAGTAGAAGACCAGGCTGTCCGGCCCCCAATCGACCCCGTAGGTGTGAAAGCCGTCGCTCATGTCGGCGACCTGCGACGCGCCCTGGCTCACCGTGTGGGTGTCGGGGGTCTGGCCGGGCGCGAGGCTGTGGACGGTCGTGTAGAGCGTGCCGGGATCGTGCCCGAGCATCTCCATCACGTCGATCTCGGGGGGCCAGGTGCCGTCCTGCGACAGCAGCCAGAAGGCCGGCCACACCCCCTGCCCGGCCGGCAGCTCGGCCCGCATCTCGAAGTAGCCGTAGGTCTGGCTGAAGCTGTGCGAGGTGTTGATCATCCCCGACGTGTAGGGCTGGCCGCCGAGGTCCGGGAGCAGCGACGGGTCCGATGGGTTGGCCGCGATGGTCAGGACGCCGTTATGGACGCTGAACGGGTTCGGCAGCGCCGCGGCACTGCCATCCGTGGACTGATCGGCCCGGACGTACCATTCCTGCTCCTGATTGAACGGCCGCGTTCCGGTCGCCGTGACGTAGCTGCCCCATTGCGGGCCGCCCGCCGTGTCGAGGCCCGATGTCCCGTTCCAGAGGTCGAGGGTGTTGAACTCGGCGCTGTAGGTCAGGGTCGCGGTCTGCGCGAGGTTTTTGGGGTCGATCGGCATCGGGGCTGGCCTGTCGGTTCTGCCGGATCACGTTTTTGTACAATCAGGGGTTGCAATATTCTTGCCGGCCCGGCGGCGAAGAGGCCGGACCGGCCTACTTCTCGCGAAACGCCCGCCGCGCCTGATCGACCAGGGGCTTGGTGAGGTACGACAGGACCGTCCGGTCGGCGGTCCGGATGAAGGCTTCCACCGGCATGCCAGGCATCAGCTTGGCGCCGTCGAGCCGGCTCAGCTCGTCCTTGGTCACGCCCAGGCGCACGAGGTAGTAAACACTGCCGGTCCGCTTGTCCTCGCTGACATCCGCGGCGATCCGGGTGACCCGGCCGTTGAGCTCCGGCGTGGTCCGCTGGTCGAAGCTCGGGAAGCGCAGGCCCGCTTCCTGGCCGGTCTGCAGCCGGTCGATGTCCTGGGGCGCGACCCGGACCTCGGCCACCAGGGAATCGGCGGTCGGCACGATCAGCAGGATCGGCTCGCCCGGCGCGATCACGCCGCCGCTCGTATGGACCGCGAGCTCGTGCACGTAGCCGGTCTGCGGCGCGCGGATCTCGATGCGCTGGAGCTGGTCGAGGGCGGAGATCCGCTGCTCGGTCAGGGTCGCGGCCTTGGCGCGGTTCTCGGCCAGCTCCTTGGCGACGTCGCTGCGCAGGTTCTGCTCGAGCTGGATGATCTGCAGCTCGGTCTCCGAGATCTTGCCCTTGGTCTGGGCGATGTTGGCCACCAGGACCCCGCGCTCGCCCTTGAGGCGGGACATGTCGCGCTGGAGGCTGGTGAGCCGGGTCAGCTGGATCAGGTTCTTCTTCCAGAGGTCCTCGACGCCCTCGTATTCCCGCCCGATGATCGCGGTCTCCTGCTCCTTGGCGGCGGTCTGCTCGACCAGGCCCTTGATCTCCTCGCGCAGCTGCCCGATCCGCTCGCGCAGCTGTGCCTTCTGGCCCTGGAGCGCGTCGCGGCGGAAGCGGAACAGCTTGCGCTCGCCGTCGACGATCCGGGCGACCTCGGGTCCCGCCCCAGCGAGCTCGGCCGGGAAGGCGGGCTCGTCGCGGCCGTCGCGCTCGGCCTCCAGCCGGGCGTTGCGGGCGGCGATCTCCCACAGGCTCTTGGTGACGCTGTCGTAGGTGGCCCGGGTGGTGGTGGCGTCGAGGCGGACCAGCAGGTCGCCGGCCTGGACGCGGGCGCCCTCCTGGATCGGCAGCTCGGCGACGACGCCGCCGGTCGGGTGCTGCACCTTCTTGATGTTGCTCTCGACCACCAGGGAGCCGGTGGCGATGATCGCCCCGGACAGTTCGGTGGCGGCGGTCCAGGCGCCGGTGCCGGTGGCCAGCACGATCACGGCGGCGACGCCGGCGACGTGCCGCCGGAGCGAGCGCCGGGTCTCGCGGGTCGGGTCGGTGGAGGCCTGGTCCCGCGTCATGCGACCCTCGCGGGGGTCTGCCGGGTCAGGGCGCCCAGCTGCGCCAGGACCTCGTCCCGGGGCCCGTGCAGCCGCACGCGGCCCTCGCCCAGGACCAGGATGCGGTCGACTGCCGCCAGCGCGCTCGGCCGGTGGGCGATCACCACCACGATGCCGCCTCGGGCGCGCACGCCCTGCACGGCCGCCGCCAGGGCGCGGTCGCCATCGACGTCGAGGTTGGAGTTCGGCTCGTCGAGCACCACCAGGAACGGGTCGCCGTAGAGTGCCCGCGCCAGCGCGATCCGCTGCCGCTGGCCGCCCGACAGGCCGAGCCCGCCGGCGCCGACCCGGGCGTCGTAGCCGCCGGGCAGGCGCAGCACGACCTCGTGGACGCCCGCCGCCTTCGCGGCCGATTGCAGGGCCTCCGGGTCGGGCGCGGGATCGAACCGGGTGATGTTCTCCGCGATGGTGCCGTCGAACATCGCGATGTCCTGCGGCAGGTAGCCGACCGCGCGCCCGAGGGCGTCGGGATCCCACTGGTCGATCGCCGCGCCGTCGAGGCGGATCACCCCGCGGACCGGCCGGGCCAGGCCGACCAGCGCCCGGGCGAAGGTCGACTTGCCCGAGCCGCTGGCGCCGATCACCCCCAGGGCGCTGCCCGGCGCCAGGGCGACGTTGACGTCGTGCAGGACCAGGGTGTCGGTCCCGGGGGCGGCGATCGACAGGGCGGTCACGCGCACGCTCTCCCGGGGCGCCGGCAGGGGTGTCAGGGCCTCCGGCTCCCGCCGGGGCAGGAACGCCACCAGCCGGCCCCAGGCCTGCCGGGCGGCCGAGAACGACTTCCAGTTGGCGATGGCGAGATCCACCGGCGCCAGCGCCCGGGCCGACAGGATCGTGGCGGCCAGCATCACCCCGCCGGTGGCCTCCTCGCGCACCACCAGGTAGGCGCCAAGCCCCAGGATCCCGGATTGCAGCACCGTGCGCAGCAGCCGCGCCGTCGCGCCGAAGCCGATGGCGAGGTCGTTGCTGGAGGTGGCGACGTCGAGGTTTTCGCGGGTCCGGATCTGCCAGAGATCGGCCACCCGCGACCGCATCCCCAGGGCGCAGAGCAGCGGCGCGGTCCGGTGCGCCATGTCGGTGAAAGACCGGCGCGCGCCGGCGACCCGCACGGTCTCCCGGGTGGTCTCGGCGGAGGCCCAGTCGGTCAGGACCGTCAGGACGCACAGGACCAGGGCGCCCCCCGCGATCGCCGCCCCGAGCCAGGGATGGAACAGGAAGCAGACCGCGATGTAGAGCGGCACCCAGGGCAGGTCGAAGAAGGCGGTGAGCGCCAGGCTCGACACGAAACCCCGCACGGTGTCGAGGTCGCGAAGCGCCTGGGGGCCGTCGTCGCCGCAGGGCGTCTCGGAGCCGCGCGCCAGCAGGGTCCGGAAGATCCGGGGTCCGAGGCGCTCGTCGACGAGGCGGCCGAAGCGGGCCAGGATCCGGGCGCGGAACACCTCGAACACGCTCTGGATCACGAACAGCATCAGGGCGATGCCGGCGAGCCCGACCAGGGTGGCGATGCTCCGGCTCGGCAGCACCCGGTCGTAGACCTGGAGCATGAAGATCGGGGCGGTCAGCATCAGCAGGTTGATCAGGCCGCTGACGATCATCACGGTGATCAGGGCGCTCCGCCCGGCCCGCACGGCGGCCCGGAATTCCCGGCTCTTGGCAACACGCAACACGCCTTCGTCGGTCACAGGACGGTCTCCCCGGAGACTCGGGTTCGGAAACCCGAACAGAACCCCGCCGCGGGAGCGGCGGGGGCCGGGCCGTCAGATGCCGAGAGTCGAGAGCGCGCCGGGGCCGACGCGCCGGCGCGCGGCGGGGCTGAGGATCGCGGCAGCAGAGGGCGTCATGAACGTCTCCGGTTTCATGACGTAACCGCTTGTGCAACTATGGGTTGCAATCTTCGGCGTCGGTAGGGAGTACCGAGGTTTTGGCTGTGGAGCCGATCGACCTTGTTAGCGCCGTCCCTGCGCCTCGGCCGGGCGCCAGCGGTCGAGCTCCCGGTCGATCGCGCCCTCGGTGCAGCGGAGGAACTCCGCCGCCGGCAGGCCGGGGGCGAGGGCGGCGAGGTAGCTCACCACGATGGTGCCGGCCCGGGTGGCCGCGCCGCGGGGCCAGAACAGGCCCGAATTCACCGCCACCGGCACCACCGGCAGGCGCAGCCGGCCGTAGAGCAGTTCCACGCCGCGCTTGAACTGCAGTGGATCGCCGGCCCGGCCCCGGGTCCCCTCCGGGAAGATCAGCACCGAGCGACCCTCCGCCACCGCCGCCTGGCTGCCCTCGATGATCGCCCGCAGGGCCTGGGTGCCGTTGGCGCGGTCGATCACGATCATCGGCGAGCGCCGCAGGAACCAGCCGACCACCGGGATCGCCAGCAATTCGCGCTTGGCCACGATGGCCACGTCGGGCACCAGCACCAGGAAGGCCAGGGTCTCCCAGGTGGATTGATGGTTGGCCACGAGCAGGCAGGGCTCGGCCGGGAGATGCTCGCGCCCCTCCTCGACGTAGCGCAGCCCGACGATCCGGTGGAGTCCCGCCAGGACCCCGCGCGCCCAGAGCCGCGCGGCCGTCCGGACCGGCCGCGCCGGGGCGCCGGCGAGCGCCAGGACGACCAGCGGTGCGACGAACAGGGCCGTCCAGGCGGTCCAGTAGACGACGAACAAGAGGGAGCGGGCGTGCACCAAGATCGGGCCTCACCTAGGCCCGGGGCGGGGCGGTTCAGGGGCATAGCGCCTCGCGGAACGGGGCGCACGGCAAATTCAGGCCGGCTCGAAAGCCGGAGGCGACGACGCGGACGCCGTGTCGGGCAGTATTTCTCCCCTAACGCGCGCGCAAGTCCGCCGATCCGTATCCGTATCCGGATGCCGGACGGGGACTTGGCGTCACCATCCGCAGGGACCACAAGGGCCGCTCTCGGCAACCGACCGTGCCGAACCCGGAGAACGGCCGCCGCCCAGCGGCGTTGTCGCACGGTTGAGGCGGGTGTGGACGCGAGCGAAGGAGACCGCGTTGGCGAGGGTGATGGGGCACGCGGATGACGGGAGCGCTGTCCGGGACGGGCCGGCTGCCGTCGCGGGCGGCGGCGCGACCGGTGCCGCCATGCGCGCGCTCGACTGGTCGTCCTCGACCCTCGGTCCGCCGCAGGACTGGCCCCAGTGGCTGCGCGCCGCCGTCAGCCTGATGCAGGGATCCGGCTTCCCGATGTTCGTGGCCGCGGGCTCGGAGCTCGGCTTCCTCTACAACGACGCCTACCGGGACGTCCTCGGCAGCAAGCACCCGGCCGCGATGGGCGCGCGCTTCCCCTACATCTGGGCGGAGATCTGGCCCGACATCGCGCCGTTCGTCGCGGCCGCGCTGGCCGGCGAGGCGACCTGGGTCGAGAACCTGCCCCTGGTCATGAACCGCCACGGCTACGACGAGGAGACCTGGTTCACCTTCTCCTACGCGCCGCTCCGGGACGAGGCCGGCGCGGTGGTCGGCCTGTTCTGCACCTGCACGGAGACGACCGCCCGGATACGGGCCGAGACGGCCCTGCGGGAGAGCGAGGCGCGGTTCCGCAACATGGCCGACCATGCCCCGGTCATGATGTGGATGGCCGGCCCCGACGGGGCCTGCACCTATCTCAACCGCCGCTGGTACGACTATACCGGCCAGAGCGAAGCGGACGGCCTCGGCCTCGGCTGGCTCGACGCGGTCCATCCGGACGACCGGGATGCGTCCGGCCGGGCGTTCCTGGACGCCAACGCCCGGCACGGTGCGTTCCGGGTCGAATACCGCCTGCGCGGCGCCGACGGCCGCTATCGCTGGTTCATCGACGCGGCCCAGCCCCGCCTCGGGGCGGATGGCGGCTTTCACGGCTATATCGGCTCGGTCACCGACATCCACGACCGCAAGGCCGCCGAGGAGCGCCTGGTCGAGACCACCCGCCGGCTCGACGCCATCCTCAACAACACCTCGCAGGCGATCTTCCTGATGGATGACCGCCAGCACTGCAGCTACATGAACCGCGCCGCCGAGACGCTCACCGGCTACGCCCTGGAGGAGACCGAGGGCCGCGCCCTGCACGACGTGGTGCATCACACCCGGCCGGACGGATCGCCCTACCCGCTGTGCGAATGCCCGATCGACCAGGCCTTCCCGGAGAACGAGCGCGAGCAGGGCGAGGAGGTCTTCGTCCACAAGGACGGCTCGTTCTATCCCGTCGGCTTCACCGCGAGCCCGATCCGGAACGAGCGCGGCGAGCCGATCGGCACCGTCATCGAGGCCCGCAACATCGAGGAGGAGCTGCGCGCCAAGGCCGCCCTGGAGGCGTTCAACGCCACCCTGGAGCGGCGCGTCGAGGAGGAGGCCGCCCAGCGCGCGAAGGTCGAGGAGGCCCTGCGGCAATCGCAGAAGATGGAGGCGGTCGGGCAGCTGACCGGCGGCATCGCCCACGACTTCAACAACCTGCTCACCGGCATCTCGGGCAGCCTGGAGCTGCTGCAGACGCGCATGAGCCAGGGCCGGATGACCGACCTCGACCGCTACATGACCGCCGCCCAGGGCGCGGCCAAGCGGGCGGCGGCGCTGACCCACCGCCTGCTCGCCTTCTCGCGCCGCCAGACCCTCGATCCCAAGCCCACCGACGTGAACGCCCTGGTCCACGGCATGGAGGAGCTGGTCCGCCGGACCGTGGGCCCGTCGATCCATATCGAGGTGGTCGGCTCGGCCGGGCTGTGGCCCGCCCTGGTCGACCCGGGCCAGCTCGAGAACGGGCTCCTGAACCTGTGCATCAACGCCCGCGACGCCATGCCCGACGGCGGCCGCATCACCATCGAGACCGCCAACCGCTGGCTCGACGACCGCACCGCCCGCGAGCGCGACCTGCCGCACGGCCAGTACCTGTCGCTGTGCGTGACCGATACCGGCACCGGCATGACCCCGGAGGTGATCGCCAAGGCGTTCGACCCGTTCTTCACCACCAAGCCCATCGGGCAAGGCACCGGGCTCGGCCTGTCCATGGTCTACGGCTTCGCCCGGCAATCCGGCGGCCAGGTGCGGATCTATTCCGAGGTCGGACAGGGCACGACCGTGTGCCTCTACCTGCCGCGCTTCCATGGCGACATCTCCGCGGCGTCCGCGATGCCGGACCTCGCCCCGGCGCCCCGGGCCGAGCAGGGCGAGACCGTCCTCGTCATCGACGACGAGCCCTCCGTGCGCATGCTGGTGACCGAGGTGCTGGAGGATCTCGGCTACCTCGCCATCGAGGCCGGCGACGGCCCGTCCGGGCTGAAGGTCCTGCAATCGGACGCGCGCATCGACCTGCTGATCACCGATGTCGGCCTGCCGGGCGGCATGAACGGCCGGCAGGTGGCCGATGCCGCCCGTGAAACCCGTCCGGGTCTCAAGGTGTTGTTCATCACAGGTTATGCGGAGAATGCCGCGGTCGGCAACGGGTACCTGGATGACGGCATGCAGGTGCTCACCAAGCCGTTCGTGATCGAGGCCCTGGCCTCGCGCATCCGCGATATGATCGAAGCCTGAGGCCCGTGCGCCGTCCCGCGGGCCGGCCCGGCTCCGGCGCTGACACGGCACGGCGCAGTTGTTACCGTGCGCGCCGCACGGACTATACGTTGCGTTTGGGGGAGCGTTGAGCGAGCCGATGACCGACACCGACACGGCGCTCCCGGATGCCCCGGCGCCGCGGATCTCGACCGGCATTCCCGGCCTGGACGACATCCTCTGCGGCGGCCTGACCCCGAGCCGCCTCTACCTGCTGGAGGGCACGCCCGGGACCGGCAAGACCACCCTGGCGCTCCAGTTCCTGCGCGAAGGCGCAGCGCGCGGCGAGCCGACGCTCTACGTCACCCTGTCCGAGACGAGCCAGGAACTCCGCGCGTCCGCCGCGACCCACGGCTGGTCGCTGGACGGCATCGAGGTCTACGAACTCGTCAGCGAGATGGGGCTGGATCCCGACAGCGAGCAGTCGATCCTCCACCCGTCCGAGATCGAACTCGGCGAGACCGTCCGGGAGGTCATCGCCCGGGTCGAGGCGCTCAAGCCCGAGCGGGTCGTGTTCGATTCGCTCTCGGAGCTGCGCCTGCTCGCCCAGAACCCGCTGCGCTACCGCCGCCAGATCCTGGCGCTCAAGCAGTTCTTCGCCCGGCGGGCCTGCACCGTCCTGATGCTCGACGACCGCACCTCGGAATCCGGCGACCTGCAGCTCCACAGCATCGCCCACGGGGTGATCTCGCTGGAACAGACGTTGCGCGAATTCGGCTCCGAGCGGCGCCGGCTGCGCATCGTCAAGATGCGCGGCATCAAGTACCGGGGTGGCGACCACGATTTTTCCTTGGAGACCGGGGGGATCCGGGTGTTCCCGCGCCTGATCGCCGCCGAGCATCACACGCCGTTCGAGGCTAAGACGCGCTCCACCGGGACGGGCGCGCTCGACCTTCTGCTCGGCGGCGGGTTGGTGCCCGGCACCAACACCCTGCTGCTGGGCCCGTCCGGGGTCGGCAAGACGACCACCGCCATCCGCTGCATGCTGGCGGCCCTGGAGCGCGGCGAGACCACGACCTACTACCTGTTCGACGAGGGCCTCGCGACCCTGCTCAGCCGCGCCACCGCCCTGGGCATGGACCTGACCCCGCATCTCAAGACCGAGCGCCTGACGATCACGCAGATCGATCCGGCCGAGCTCTCGCCGGGTGAGTTCTCCAGCATGGTCCGGCAGGCCGTGGAGGAGCGCCGGTCCGGCTTCGTCGTGATCGACAGCCTGAACGCCTACCTGCACGCGATGCCGGGCGAGGAGTTCCTCATCCTGCAGATGCACGAGATGCTGAGCTACCTGAACCAGCAGGGCGTCACGACGCTGCTGGTCCTGGGGCAGCACGGGGTGATCGGCGAGGTCCGGACCGATATCGATCTCAGCTATCTCAGCGATGCGATCCTGCTGTTCCGGTTCTTCGAAGCCAGGGGCGAGGTCCGCACGGCCCTCTCCGTGGTGAAGAGCCGGGTGAACGCGCACGAGCGCACCATCCGCGAGATGCGGTTGTCGGCGCACGGGATCCAGGTCGGTGAAGCCCTGACCGATTTCGAGGGGGTGCTCACGGGTCTGCCGTCCTATCGCGGCGCGGTGGCGATGCTGGGCGGCGGCGGCCGGTGACCGCGTCGACGCAGGACGAGGCGCGTATCGTGATCCTGGCGCCGCGCGGCCGCGACGCCGCGGTGGCCGAGCAGGTGCTCGCCCGGGCCGGCACGCAGGCCGCCATCTGTGCCGACCTGGCCGGCTGGCTGGACGCCCTCCGGGCCGGTGCCGCCGCGGCGCTGGTCACCGAGGAGGCCCTCGGGGATACCGGGCCGCCGGCCCTGTTCGCATGGCTCGAGGCGCAGCCCGCCTGGTCGGACTTCCCGTTCATCGTGCTGGCGACCCGCCAGCAGGGGCATCGCTCCCCGCGGGCGTCCCAGTTGCTCGCCCGGCTCGGCAACGTGGTCCTGCTGGAGCGCCCGATCAACGCCGAGACCCTTGTCAGCGCCACCGCCGCCGCCCTGCGGGCGAGGCGCCGCCAGTACCAGGCGCGCGAGCGTCTCCTGGAGCGCGAGCGCGACCGGGAACAGCTCCGGCTCGCCAACGAGGGGCTGGAGCGGCGCGTGACCGAGCGGACCCGGGAGGTCGAGACCGCCCACGAGACCCTCGCCTTCGCCCTCGACGCCGCCGGAATGGGATCCTGGGACCTCGATTATGGCACCGGCGCGTCCCGGCGCTCGCCCCGCTTCGACGCCGTGTTCGGCTACGACGCGCCGCAATCGTTCTGGAGCCGGGAGACCTTCCTGGCCCATGTCGTCGACGAGGATCGCGACGGCGTCGAGCGCGCCTTCGCGACGGTCGGCCAGACCGGCCGGCTCGACCTCGAATGCCGCATCCGCCGGGTCGACGGGGCGGTGCGCTGGATCGCCCTGCGGGGGCAGGTCAAGTACGACGCGGCGGGCGCGGCGACCCGGATCGCCGGCATCCTGATGGACCGCACCGACCAGCACGTCACCGAGGAGGCCCTGCGCCAGGCCCAGAAGATGGAGGCGATCGGCCAGCTCACCGGCGGCGTCGCCCACGACTTCAACAACCTGCTCACCGTCATCGTCGGCGGCCTCGACATGGTGCTCCGGCGGCCGGAGCAGGTCGACCGGGTGAAGCGGCTCGCGGAAGCCGCCATGGGCGCGGCCCGCCGGGGCGAGCAGCTGACCCAGCAGCTCCTCGCCTTCTCGCGCCGCCAGATGCTGCGGCCGCAGACCCTCAACCCCAACCGCCTGCTCCTGGACTTCAAGCCGCTCGCGGAACGCGCCGCCGGCGGTGCGGTCGAGCTGGCCTTCGACCTCGACCCCGCCCTCGACCCGATCCGGATCGACCCGGCCCAGTTCGAGGCGGCGGTGCTGAACCTGATCGTCAACGCCCGCGACGCCATGGAGGGTCGCGCCGGCCACACAAGGATCGCCGTGACGAGCCGCAACGTCCATCTCGGCACCGGCGCGGTCGCCGAGAAGGGCGTGGCACCGGGCCCCTACGTGCTGGTCTCGGTGACCGATACCGGCGCCGGCATCCCGCCGGACAAGCTCCAGCGGGTGTTCGAGCCGTTCTTCACCACCAAGGAGGTCGGCAAGGGGACCGGGCTCGGGCTCAGCCAGGTCTACGGCTTCACCCGCAGCGCCAACGGCTTCGTCGACATCGCCTCCGCGGTCGGTTCCGGCACCACCGTGAACCTCTACTTCCAGCGCTCCACCGACCCGGCCGACGAGGAGACCGGCGCCGGCGCGCTGCGGACGATTCCCCTGCGCCGCGCCGGCGAGGGCGAGACCGTACTGCTGGTCGAGGATGACGAGCAGGTGCTCGGCATGGCGGTGGAGAGCCTGGAGGAGCTGCGCTACCGGGTCATCATCGCCCGCAACGCGGCCGAGGCCTTAGGCCATCTCCGGGACGTGGAGCGCATCGACATCCTGTTCTCGGACGTGGTCATGCCGGGCGGCATGAACGGCTCGCAGCTCGCCGTCGAAGCCCAGCGGGTGCGCCCCGGGATCAAGGTGCTGCTCACCTCGGGCTACGTGGCCAATCTCGACGAGGGCCAAGTGATCGGCCACGGCGAATTGCCGGTCCTGAACAAGCCCTACCGCCGCGACGAACTCGCCCGGTCCCTGCGCCTGGTCCTCGGCGGCGAGGGCCGCTGAACCCCGAACACGAAAAACCCGGTCCGCGCGAGCGGACCGGGTTTTTGATGGTGGTCGAGTAGTGGGAAAAGATTTGGTTGCGGGGACAGGATTTGAACCTGTGACCTTCAGGTTATGAGCCTGACGAGCTACCGGGCTGCTCCACCCCGCGCCAAGGTTGTGCGGCTGGTCCGGGCTGGCTGTTCGCCTGTGTCGGCGGGCTCCGGGCCAAAGGGCTCAGCCCTTTGGGGGGGTTCGGGGGCGGAGCCCCTGATGCATCGAGCGAAGCCCGACAGCAGGGCGCTGCCCGCGACCCCCAAAAGGTCCCGGACCTTTCGAAACCCTAATCGGTCTCGCCCCGCAGCGGTCGGGCCAGCAGGCCGGCAATCACGTCCTCGACGCCGGCCCGGCCGGCCACGATCGCAGCCACGGCCTG
>NZ_JAKSYK010000157.1:0-8858 GCF_022829425.1 Methylobacterium sp. J-072
GTCCAGCGTCAGATCATCGACGTGAACACCGTCCGGGACCGACGGCATTGACGGGTTGGAGATCGGCATCGTGCTGCCCTCGGGCCACAACGCTGATCAACGCCTGAGCCACCCGCCAGCACCGAAAGTGCGGATGAACCATGCTTCGACGCCGATCCACAGGTCATTTTTCCGAAACAGAGAGGTGACGCTTCGACGCCAATCCACAGCTATGCCGAATCACGTCCTCCTGCTCGTGGAGGCGGCGCATTACGGGCGCCTGCAGGCCGACGTCGGTAAAATCGCTCCGCTTCTCGATCCTCAGCTCGCGCGTTCGGAAGCTCCCGATTCGATGGGCAGGCCGTCGTCGGGGCCGAAGGTCCGCAGCTGATTCCGACCTCGTATCTCGGCATCCGGCAGATTGCTTCGAACATCACGTCCATCGGATAGCGACCGTAGTGCTCGCCCTCGGTGCGCGGAGCATGTCCTTGGATTGCGTCGAGCAATGCGGGGTCGATTCCCGCGCGGCGGCCCATCGTCTTGAAACGATGGCGCCAGCCGTGATTCGGATCCACGCCGGGGTCGTCGACCCCGATCGCGCGGACCCAGGCGGCGAGGCGCTCGCCGACCTTCTTGTAAATCGGATGCGCGGCATGCCCGTTCCGGCCGCGGGCAGGGTCGTAGAAGAGTGCTCCAGATCCACAGCCGAGGACGAAGTCGACGAAGCCTTGCTCGACGAGGTGCGGGTGAAGCGGCACGTCGCGCCACCTGCCGGTCTTCACGCTTCCCGCTTCCGGCGTGATGCGGATCACCCAGGCGGCGCCGTCCCGACGCACGTCGCGGGCGCGAAGCTGCGTCATTTCGTTGACGCGTGCCCCGCCATACGCGCAAAGCCAAGGAATCCAACGCCGTGCCGCAGCGTGCTCCCGCGACAGTCTCGCATCGTGGGGATCGAACGAAGCCCGCAGAATCATTACGGCCTCGCAGTCGGTGAAATCCCGGTCGCGGAGCTGCGGCTTGTCGGGTACCATCACCACGACTCCTGCGGCGGGATTCATGTCGAGACGGCCGTTCGCCACCGCCCAGTTCATGAGGGCCTTCGTCGCAGCGATGTAGGCGTCGCGGACGGTTCGCGGGTCGCGGCCGGCAGCTAGCAGATCTCGCTTCCAGGCGATCAAGTCTCCGCGCGTCACGAGAGCGAGGTCGTCGGTGCCGAGCGCTTCCTCGAGCGCCGTTAGGACGCCGGCCCAGCGCTTGATGGTGGACGGCGCGAGCTTCGCCTCGGCAGCGTAGGTCTCGAAGGCCGGACGCCAAGGAACGGATCTTGTCGGCGCGGACGGAACGGCCGGAGGGCTCGAAGGAGTGGGCGCGACCCGATTGGGGTCGCTTCCGAAGGAACGACAATCAAACGAATGCTGATCGGAAGGAGGCTCCGTCCCGCCTTTGGGCGCGCCTTTGGGGGGCGGCGCGAGAGAGGCGAGGGCGGCCGCCGATCGCCTCAGAAGCCCCCAGCGCTCGTCGATCTCGACGGCTGCCTGAAGGTACCGCGTCCTGGCGAGAGCCGGCTCCTTCGTTCCGAGCGTCCTGCGCTCCTCGCACCTTCCGAGCAGAGACCGCAGTTCCTTCGGCACGCGGCGCCGGAACCAGTACATGCCAGTCTTTGGATGACGCCATGGGCGTGCGAACGGCATCGGCATGGTGTGTACCACCTTTGTGTACCACCGCGACGGCCGCAAGCAATTGATTTGCTTGAAGTTTCTTCCGGATCAAAGGCTTACAGAAGGAATGGCATCACGAACACCAAAGATTTTCCAAAACCACCCGCTAAGTCATTGATTTTTCTTAAGATGAAATTTGGAATTCGCTATTCTCCAGGGTTTTTATAGGCGTAATATTGCCTCGTTTTACAACACAATCTTGCGCGCAACCAAGCTATGAGGTGATGTTTCAGCTGCCAGTTCGCCAATCACGCAAAAACAAAGCCCCAGCTTTCGCCGGGGCTTCGCAGAATTCCAATCGTTGATATCTACAACATCGCGCTCTTCAGATAAAATGTAGCTCCAACTTTGTCGTTGCTGATGGCCGGCTTTTTGCCGAGCCGATCCAGATCGGTTTTCAGTTTATAGGCATTCGTATTGTAATGCTTCGAAAGATTCCATAAGGATATGTATTTTCTTTCGAAGGCTTCAACTTCATCAATCCGAACGATGTCCGTGGGACATTTATTGACTGGATTGATCCGTGTTTCTGGCCGAAGGTAGCCACAGGCGATCAATGCTTTGACTACTCGTTGATGGATGCCGAGACGCTTCTGAAGATGGTTTGCGGTGAAGCCATCGAGATCCGGCGCGCGCACGCGTTCCAGAACTTCATCGGCATTGACGATGACGCCGTGGAAACCCGGCACCTCCGGATCTATGCCAACCCAGCTGAGCCTTCCGTCCAGGATCATGCGCAGCACGTTGGGCATGGTGCAGTAGGCCCGCTTGGCCGCTTGCGGAATGTCCATGACCGGCGGTTCCGGGTTCGGGTGGACGACGGCGCGAGCGGTGAGGCTGGCGAGGAAGTCGTCCAGATCAGCCACCGCGTAGGTGGCGTGTTGGCGTTGCCGCGCGACGGCGTGTTTCACAAAAGGCTTGATGAAGCCGGCTCGGGTCAGGGTGATGATATGGGCGTACCGCGTCCGCAAATGAGCTGTGACGCCGCGAAGCCGGATACCCTTCCCGATCCGGAGCAAGTACGGTGCCGCAACGACCGCGTCGAACAGCACCTCCGAGTCCTTCAGCGGGGCATCCGGTGGGATGAGCCCTTCCGCGATCGGAATTTTGCGGAGGCGCTTGGGATGCTGCCCGGTCTCGACAGCTGCCGTCGTGATCGAGTGAATCCGTCGACGATCGACGGGAAGCCGACGACACGGTCACCTGGTCCGAAGGGTATGTGCTGGAGCGCGTGCTCGTGGACGATGCGGCGCAGCGGGGCGTACCCAGGATCGGGACGAGGGAAGGTCAAAAAAACCTGCAGGCTGCCGTAAGGGGTGCGCGAACCGTGGTACTCCGGCTTCCACGTCTTCTGCCTGCCTCTCAGATCATCCAGAAAGCTGCGAACGCTCGCCTCACCGCCGTGGACGATGTGAAAACCGTGATTGGCTGCCTCGCGCCGAGCGACCTCGCTTAGGGCACGACGTTCCACATTTGCTACATGCAACGCCACGATCCCAACCGCCTCGCAGGTCCGCGCAGCTGCATACCAGGGCATGGCGTCCAGCAGCGGCGAGGGAGTGGGTGTGTTGGAGAACCGGGCGACGAGATAGGCCTCGGCTGCCGAGCGCTCTACGGGCTGAGCTGAGGTCGCACGGTCGTCTATGGTGGACAGGGTGGACGCAATGGTCCGGGCGAAGTCGTGGGCGTTATCACCGTGCCCGGCCTCGCCGATCGGCTCCAGCAGCACATGATGGTGAGGGCAAGCCCGGATCGGTCTGAACTGCCATATCATCCGGCCGTAAACGGCCGCTGTCGTCGGCAAGGTCGACGTCGCGATATCCGCGGCGAGACACCTCGGGCAGATGTGCGTCTGAGCGCAGCGTAACATCTTCTGCTGGACGAGCTCGCCCCGGAAGCAATGGATGTGACCGCGTGCGGTCAAGGCCGCGCGCGCGATGTCGTCCGCCGGCACCGCCGTCAGATCCGCGAATGCGGCGAGCGCGTCCGGGTCGCCGGCGACGATCGGCGCGTAAGCGACGCCTAAGCAACGCAGGAAAGCCCGAGCCGAGCCGCCGTGATGAAGCGCCGTGACACGGGCGGCGTAGCTCGTGACACTCTCCTCTGGCATTAGGGGAAGGAAAGGAAGCAGCGTCGACATGGCTTACCCCCGCTTCGATTTCGTGGATTTGGCGGCGGAACGGTCCAGAGAAGGTTCGTCGTCATCGGCGATCGTCTTGCCGATATCGAGCGCGCGGAATGGGTCGGTGGCCTCCCAGTCGTCGGCGACGAAGGGGTTATCCCCCGCATGCACGCCCCTGCTTCGGGCAAACGCGCGGGCGAAATCCTCTGGGATCAGGGTGCACAGCGGCTGAGCGTCTTCGGGCTTCACCCGGTCGAGGCGCTTGAGGCAGCACTCTATGGCGTCCTGGACGTACTCGATTGAACGGCCAAGTTGATACCCGCCAGCGTGGATCAGGCGGGGCGCGATCCACACGATATGCTCCGGTGCCACTTCGAGATCGGCGACGCTCGCGAGACGACGGATGATGCTTTTCATCCGCGGACCGTCTTCTGCCATCGTGAGGCTATCGAGCGAGACGAATTTCAATCGTTCGCCGACCTGTGTATCCTTGTGCAAGGCCGCTGTAAGTTCCGGAATGCCAGAGAATATCAGGGCAACCGGCCACTCGTCATCGATCATCAAACATTTTAGGGTGTTGATGATCCGCTTAATCTGAACTGCGTTTGCCGGCTGCGTAATATGATGCGCTTCGTCGATATGCAGAAACTTGACACCCATCAGCTTGAGCTGATTACGAACCATGTGGGCGAGGCGCACCTCCTGCCGTGGCAACTCGGTGATCGGCATGCCGAGTTTCCGCAAAGTGTCGAGGGCGAATCGATCGAGCGTGCACGCGCCATGCGGCTTGACGGTCACGAGCGGACAGTCGGGTCGACCGTAGCCGGGAAATGCGGGATGCTCGCGGAAGACGCGCTTCAACAGGGTGCTCTTACCAGCTCTCGGCTCGGCGATGACGGCGATCCCGCGCGCTTCATGTTCCAGCGTGATGTCGGGATCATCTGCACGTTCGCGCACCTCGATCATCAGACCGATGAGGTCGTCGATGTGCTCGGTGACTTCCTCGTGCTTCGGGTGTCGGAAATACGTGCCCCGGACGCGCTGCATGATCGCAGTGCGTCGCCTCTGAGCCTCGGATCGGACGCTTCGGAAATGCGTGAACGGATCGATCAGCGTATCAGACATCGGGCGTCTCCATGATCCAGTCATCGTCGCTATCCTGCTCGGGAGGGAGCGTTTCGGTCGGCATCTCCTGGTCGGTGTGCGGCTTGGGCGGCCTTCGGCGCCTGGAGGGACCGGGATCCAGATCGGCGAGGGGACCCGTCACCGGGATGCCCTGGGCCAACGGATCCGCATGCGACGGCGGATCCGAGCGGCGGCTATCGACTGGGACATCGAAGCCTCGGAAGAGCTCTTCCT
Source organism: Methylobacterium sp. J-072 (assembly GCF_022829425.1). Classification (NCBI taxonomy): domain Bacteria; kingdom Pseudomonadati; phylum Pseudomonadota; class Alphaproteobacteria; order Hyphomicrobiales; family Methylobacteriaceae; genus Methylobacterium; species Methylobacterium sp. J-072. The sequence goes on from NZ_JAKSYK010000157.1 coordinate 5,179, forward strand.
CGGCGCGGCCGATCAGGGCGGCGTTGTAAGTATGCGGGGCAATCGTGAAACGACGCTCGGCCTTGGCGGCGATGGCCCGGATTTTTTGCAGCGCTTCCGCGATGACTGGCCGGCTCGCCGCCGCGGCGATCTTATGACGCCGCCGCTGATCCCGAACCACGGACAACCAATCCCGGACCGTGGCGCCCTCAAGGCCAGAGGTGGCGCAGGGAACAGTCACCCAGGCCTTGCCGATCTGGACGGAGATCCATCCGAGGTCCTCGACGTCGAGCCGAACCGGGAGGTCGAGGTTGCCCTTATTCGCCAGGACCCGGGCCAGCTCCTCAGATTGATAGTGCAGTCCGAAGACCCGGATGCCCATCCTGGTCAGCGTGCGCGTGATGTGGATGCCGAAGATCGTACGCTGCTGATGCGCGCCGGGAACGACGCGAACGGCTCCGCGCTCGCGCATCAGCCGGATCCAGGCGTTGCGCGGGGTCTCCCCGTTCAAACCTTCGTGCGGCGTGTTGTGATAGACGTCGATATCGTAGATTACGAGCGCCTGCGCCAATTCATCGACGAACACGCTCGCGTTCTCGACCGCGTCATAGGCCCCCTTATCGGCAACGTTCGCGAACGTTTGCCCGCTGAACAAGGACAGAAACTGGGTTCTCGTCGTGCCGAACGACCTCTCGATATGACTGCGCCTGTTTGGCTGTCCGATCTGCGAGGCATCGAATTGGACGCTCAGATCGGCGAGAACCTGGCGCGTCCAATCTCCGCGGAAGGCCCATGCGCCGTCGGGCGATATCGCCGGGGTAGGCACGCGTACTCCCACGGCGTGCGCGCGCCCATGGCGGTGGCGAGCGCGGTCTTGTCGTTGATCACCATCCGCAAGAGCGTGATCGCCGCCTGCGCCGTCTCGTTCGGCGTCAAAAGCTCGGCGAGAATGCACCGGCTGGCGACGTCGAAGGCGCGCAGCAGGTACCAGCGCTTTCGCGGCACAGCGGCCTGCTGCTCCGGCGTCAGCGTCGCCCAAATACCGCCCTCAACACAGTACTGGATCAGCGAAAGCTGACAACCGTCAATCTGCACGAGTTCGCCGATCTGTGTAACGTCAAACTGCTGCCTCGTCGCACAGTGCTTGTTAATGGCGAATTTTAAGCTGTAACGGGCGGCATCTCTTTTAAAGAGTGAGATACTCTGAATCCGAGCAGAAAACGTCGTTGAGCCGATTTGGCGCAACGGCGGCAAGTTGTGTTCTGCGCGCTTGGTATTCTTGGCCTCCAACGCAATTTCGTAGTCCGCATAACACTGTTTTTGCGACGGCCGTTTCAGGCTCATGTACGCGTCGATTGCATCCAGAAGCGGCTCGATCTCATCGGGCTGGTAGCGGGCCAGATAATTTCCGGAGTCGCCGTTGCGTTGCCGCAATCCCCAGAGCTCGCAACCGGCATCCTCGTACGCGTTGACATAATCCTGCAGCGTTCGCGAACCGGGCAGCGCGCGGAATACGATTTTGGTGCCGGCGCGAATCTTCCTCGGCGCCCCAGACTTCGTCAGGCTCGGTTGCCGCTCGCCCTGCTTCAACGAACCGTCAGCGCATTTCGCTGTCTCGTGACGGGCATAGTCGAGCTGCAGCAGGTCGGGCCCCGCCAGACGCATTGCCTCTGCGAAACCCGCATCGGTGCGATTGACACGCTGCTTGCCCTTAGGCGGCGGATTCTGGCGGTGGAGCTTCTCGAGACGAAGGAACGCCTTGACGCACGCCTCCCTGAAGCGACAGCCGGGCAACTCTTCGACGGGGATGTCGTCCGTGCTTTCCAACAGTGTTCGGGCTCGCGCCCGGGCTCGAGCCTCAGTGTAATAGGCCGTATCGTGGCGGAATTCGGGATGCTGTCGCTCGATCTCGAACTGAGCGAAGGCTACGTGATCGGCAATATCAGTGCCGAATGGTTGTAGTATGTAACCGGTTGCGGTCATACCTTTACAGGTCAGGGCGCGGCCGCTGCTGAGCACGATACGGTCGGCAACCCCGAACTGATAACGTGGGACGATGAGCGTTGGACCGGTCATCGCGCGACGCTCCGGCCTGCGGCGCGCACGAGGGTACCCCCGGAGATACGGCCATCGCCCTGAGCGACGACGCGGCCTGAGCCAATCAGGCGGACGATCGCCCGAAAGGCCTCCCCCGCGTAGGCAGTCGCATCTCGTAAATTCGCGACGCTGATCTGACCGGTAATATTCGCGAGTACGGCGAGGATTGCCGCGTCAGCGTCGCCTGGCGGATCGCGCCGACAGTCGTGCAACAGCGCGCTGTTATGCAGAGTGGCCCGCGGCAGATCACGCTCTGTGATGAGCACGATCTCATCCGCAATCGCTGGCGAAATCCGCCCGGCCAAGTCGGCCAGATACGCCTCGAAGCTTATAGCTCCGGCGCGACGATGCGGCTTATAGGAGACGGCTTTGCGCGTGCCGTCGTACATCGTCAGGATGGCATCGAAGTAGTGGCGGCGAATCGAGCCTTCATTGTCTCTGTAGATGGCTTCCTGCTGCTCCCGAATATCAACGACATCGCCGCGCGCGAGTGCGTAGTGGAAAAAACCGAGCTCGCCGCTCGATTCGTAGATGATCTGTCGTGGACGTGGAGCAGCCGTCACCAGAATACCCTGATTGCTGCCACGACTTCGAAAATTCGTCGGCATCCGGTGTGCAGCACTCGGCTCGGTTGGATACCAGACTTGATCAGAGGTACAATCTGTGCGCCGGGTCATAGATTAATCCTCATGGTTTTGAGTGACACGGACATCAAAACGATAGGTGCGCCTCGACGTCCGTCGGGACCCGTAGTCGTCGCTTTATTTGGTCCGGCCGATCCGGAACTCGCGGAAGGTGCCGTCATCATTCAGGATGGCGTCCACGATCAGGCCGCGGATCAAGCGACAGACCACCGGGAGCGCGTCGATCAGGTTTTCGGGCGTATTATTCGCCCCCGAGACAGCGTCTAGGCAGTCGAGAGAGTGAGCTGCGAAGGAGAGATGCTCATCGATCCCCGAAGGCGATCGACGTCATTTGGGACTATGGTGCGGACGTGATGCATGAGGGCTCCGATCTGCAATAAGCCACGGCCCGCACCCAAGCTGTGGATAACAGCGGGACGGAATGGCGACTGGCCTTGCAGGCCCTCCCGGACGATGGCACCGTCATATCGTGCTTTTTGGCACGACTCGGTCTTCCTCATCCCGCGAGGGACCAGGGCGGCAAAGCCATCGGATCCGAAAGGATCCTGCTGTTGAGGAGCTTCTGCTAGGTTTGCACGCCTTGGCGCAGAAGTTCCGGCTCAATAGGGCGCGACGGCAACGTCGCGCCCATTTGCTTTTCACGTCATCGTGTCCTCCATTTCGAGCGATCGCTCATAGGTCTTGGCGCGACGCATCTAAGTGGATGCGTCAGCCCAATAGGCTAATTGAGATTGAGTTTTCCGAGCCCGTCGCTCTGGAGCGCGGCGTAGCCATTCGGCTACGCAGGTTACGCGGTCCTAAACCGTACCGCACGAGGGCGTGACCTGACCGGCTGGCTTTGGACCGGGCTGATTGAGAGGATCAGCCAGGACCGGAGGAGTCGGACATGCGGCGAGGTCAGAAGACGAACGCGGAGCAGGTGGTGCTCAAGCTGCGCCAGATCGAGGTGCAGACAGCTCA
>NZ_JAKSYK010000159.1:0-4596 GCF_022829425.1 Methylobacterium sp. J-072
ACGACGCCCGCCCTTCGGACGGGGCCGAGGCGGCGGGAGGAGCGGAGCGATCTCATCCCAGAGATCATCGGGCAGAAGCGGTCTGGCCATGCTAAACCAACGCTGAAAGCCTCGCTCCGTGCCGTTCTGTTAGGCGCTCTAAGAGCGAGACGGAGAAGCTGACGAGGAGGCTCGGCGAGTATCGATGTGAAGCGGCCCTCCAACGCAGCCTGTATGGATAGATCCGATTGCAAACGACTTCCCTACCGTCTCGATGGGCAGCTGCGTACGGCAGCCTACTCGTCCTTCAGACCGCAGCTGCCTCCTGCCTCTTGTGGATCATGCTGCCGATCTTTCGACGGATGATCTCTCGCATTGGAGAACCGCTGGATCTCGAACTCTGGCGCCTTGCGACCGTAATCGGCTGCGTCACCGTCATGCAATCCTGCTATTGGATCAGATTTCAGCGGGTTCCCGTCTATATTCCATTCCGCAACGTCGTGATCGGACATCTCCTGCTTTTTGCCAGTCGAGCCAGTTTCTTTTTTGGCGGGGCGTTCTTCTCGGTGATCTTCTTTCGGCATGTGCCTGAACTCAGCGCTCTACCGCCCCTGGGCCAAGGTTTTGCGAAGGCGCTTGCCGTCCTAGCGATCCTATTCTCCTTGTTCTGCTACTCGCTTGAACTGGAGCGGCTTGGGAAGGCCATGGAGGGGCTTCCGACCGACGTTCGGTAGATGCGTTGGCTCGGGTCGCACCACATTGCGTGCTCGGCTTAAGCGAGACCCTGTTTGAGCCTGACCTTTGAGGGAGCCCCGACAGTGGTAGGGTGATTGAGCTGCTTTTCGATGGTCGCGCGCAGTTGCGCGATGATCCGCTCGATGAGTTCAAAATGATCGGGTTCGATTTCGTCAGCCGCGAGCCGTTCGAGTAGCCATTCAGTGATGCGTTCAAGCTCCGCATCGGCTGTGGCAAGCTCATCCGCCGTACCGCTCTTTGCGAGTGTCGTGAGTTCGACCACCCTGCAAAGTTTCGCCCGGGCCGCGTTGTTGCGGCGTCGCCTGCTTCTAGAGGCGATCCAGCCCACGAGGGGGGCGAAGATGGCGACGATCATGACGGCCAGCCAGTAGTAGTTGACCGTCTGATCCAGCAGGCTTTCCTGTTCGCCGTCCAGATAGGCAACCGTTCCGGGGTGAACGGGCAGCAGCGAGGACCGCTCGGTGTCGGGCGCTTCCATCTGGGCCGCCGCCGGTAGCGCGATGACGAGCTTCGCCTTCGTCGTCATCAAAAGACGCGTGAGTTCGCCGGCCACACGGTCCGGCAACGTGGCACGTGATACCAGGAGGATGCGAACCGCGAAGGTGTGTATCGTTTCCTTGGGTTCGGTCGGCGTCCCCCCGAAGGTCCCCTGCTTGATTTCGACCGAAGAGTAGGAAGGCCATCGGGCGACGATGGCGTCCGTTTCCGCGATGTCGAGGTAGGACGGCTTCGCCTTGAAGCTCTTCCGGATGCTGGCAAAGGCGTCCGGGATCGGCCCAAGACCAAGCGGCCCGGCTGCGATGGCGGCGGCAGCGCGCTTCGCCTTCAGCGCGGATCCGAATTCCGTCCGCGACATCTCAATCAGGTCTGCGGTGCGTAGGCCGTAGAACTCGGTAAAAGATTTGAGCAGGCCGGGATCAAACCCCTTAGCCACGGCGAGCTTCTTGCCCGCGAGTTCGCTCACCCTCTCGATCTTCGCCCCCGGCGGCAGAAGGACCACCACCCCATCCTGCCGAAGCACGAAGATCGTGCGTCCTTGGGCCGCCGCTTGGTCGTCGCTCCTCACGACCGCGAGATCGACTTGGCCATCCATGAAAGCCTTCGCACTGGCGGCCAAGCTCTCCGTCGGAACGGGGACCAGGCGAACGAGGGGATGCTCCGTAGACAGGTCGCGGATGAACGCGGCGAGCACCTTCTGTCCGTCGCTCCCGACGGGACCAGTCGCCAATGTCAACGTGTATCGGGCGGAGATCAGCGCTGGGTAGCGCGTCAGGGTGTATGCGCCCGCAACGGCCGTCGTGCTGAGGGCGCCCATCGCCGCGACGATTTTGAGCCAGAGCCTCATCGGGGCCGGTTGCCTGGTAATAAATTGCCGTGTGCAGGTTCGTTACGGATCCTACACACGGCAGCCGCTTCAGTGTCCGGCGAACACAAGGGTCTGGATCGGGAGCATCAACGCCTGGATCCGCAGGATCATGGCGTGAACGAGACCGACTGCGTCGACTGCATGCAGGATTAGGCCCTTGAAGGGGCTGACCTGACCGGAGGCGATCAGCTCGTGATTGCTGGTATAGGCGTTTGCGATGCAGCTACTGCCAGGTGTCACCCCGTCTAGGCCGCCCTCATAGAGAGGTTCAAGAAAGACGAGGATGGTTCCCGGCCGCACCACCTGCTGAGCATCGATTAGTTGCTCGCCACCGCGGAACTGTCCGGCGGCAATGAAATCCTGCACCACCGTCACCACCATTGGGATGACGGTCCAAGGCTTCGAGACGCAGGTGACTTCCGCCACCATGCCAACCTTCATCACCTGGGCCTCAATTTGCCCGAAACCCGCCGTGATGGCCTTTCGCCCAGCGCCTTCCGGGATCAGCACTCCGGCTGGACGCATGATCGGGTTGACGATGTCACCGGCCTTCAACCTGAATTGCTCGATCCGACCATTCACGCCGGCTCGGATGACGGTCTTCGCCTTTTCTACTTCGGCTTGGGCGAGCGCAGCTTCGGCACTGGCCTTTTGGGCCGGAAGCAGACTGGATATCTGCGCTTCGGCTGACTGTTTGGAGGCGGTGGCTGCCGCGACTGTGCCTCGGCGGCCGTTCACCATGTTCTGAAGCCGCTCGATCTCGCGCGGCGCGACGATGACGGCATTGCGCCGGTTGAGTTCCTGCTTGGTCTCAAGTTCGTCCACGGCCTGCTGAAGGGCGCTGTTGGCCTCTTGGATCTTGCCATTGGCCACCATAATGTCGGAGCGCGCTGCCACCGTAGCCGCATCGACCTCAGCGATCTTGCGTCGGGCAGCTTCTGCCGCGGCCTCCTGGGTTGAGCTGTCCAGCCTGAAGATCGGCGCCCCTTGCTTGATCTCGGCGCTCACATCAGTGACGTAAACCTGCGCGACCCGGCCGCCGATCTCGGAAACAATCGGCACCGTTCGATAGAACAAGGTAGCATTGCTCGTGGAAGGATGATTGTAAAATATCACGGTGATCAGCCCTACGGTGAGCATCAGGCACCCAACAATACCCCACCGAAGTTCGAACCAGACCGAGAAAAGCGTGATCTCTTTGCCTAACCGCTTACCCTGAGCAAAGCGGCGGACGAGATAATCTGGCAGGATCGTCAGCACTGAGCAGAGAAGTAGCTCAAGCATGGCTCAGCTCCCTGTGTTGACTGGAGCGATTTTCGACATGGGCCGCAACGGCGGCCGCGTTTCTTCGTGATGAGGAACTGCGGCTTTGGGCAGGTCCGCCATCTCGCCCGCTCCTTGGCCTGCCGGTATGCCCGCAATCTTTTCGAGAGATCCCGCCATCCTGCCGAACGCACCTCCGAAGTCGGGAATGTCGATCAGGGCGAGCAGAAGGCCGATGACCCAGAAAAGATGCACGTGTGTGAACAGGGCTAGTAGACCCAGTACGGCGACGATCTCGAATTGGAGCTTATGGCCCTTGTGGGCGATCCGCTCGGGCAAGGTGTGCAAACGCAGGAACAGAAGCCCAATCGCCATCACGATTATGACCAGGAACACAGCCATAATCACCATGAAGACGTCTGTCTCACCTGAGGCAGTGATGAACGGCGGCAGATGGTGGGGTGCAGCGGGATTGAGCGAGGCAGTCATCGAAGCCTCCGAGTGAGGACACGACGCCATCCGCCGCGTATTCCCTCTTCTTACGGCGCATCCATCGTCGGCGGGCCCTAAGCGTGGCCAATCTACGCCCGATCAGCGCGCTCGTCTCGCCCAAAGAGGCATAAAATGATCCAGAATTCGAGATATGAAAACGCTGCTATTTCAGTGTTACCGAATTCTGGCTCGCCACAGAGCCGACCACGGCAGAATTCTAGTCATGACGAATTGCGAATGCCCGCTTCGAAGGATGCACAATGGCGTTTTGAATGATTGCAATGGGCGTGCTGCTACCGGAGCGACGGCGCGACCAACGTTTGCTTTCAATGAGGGCGCAGATCAGAAGTTGCGGCTAGGTTGGTTCGCAGGCGGAACGTCCGCTTGCGAGCGGTCGGTCAACTTCCGCATCCCACCCCGAGCCGAAGTTGCCGGTGGGCTGACGAACGACCGCTTCGGAGAAGCGCCGACGGCGGTCGGGGCGACTGGGTTGGGTCGATAGGAGGCCGTCCGCTTCTCCGGCGGGCCTTCTCCGAAGCGGCCATTCCGCTTTCGGCCAGATCTCGTCGTTGCAGATAGCCCCCATGAACGTCTGCGACGGGTGGATTTCTGCCGGTCCGCTTCGGGACGGCGATGTATGAAAGCGGACATCGCCGCCGAGCCCGCTCCCGACCCCTTTCGGACCTTGAGCCCGAACTTTTGAAGGTCCGCTTCGTAACAGAGGCGGACGCCGCTCAAGC
>NZ_JAKSYK010000039.1:0-62058 GCF_022829425.1 Methylobacterium sp. J-072
GCTTGAGCGGCGTCCGCCTCTGTTACGAAGCGGACCTTCAAAAGTTCGGGCTCAAGGTCCGAAAGGGGTCGGGAGCGGGCTCGGCGGCGATGTCCGCTTTCATACATCGCCGTCCCGAAGCGGACCGGCAGAAATCCACCCAACCCAGCCATTCCGACGCGGCCGCCAATTTGGCTGAAGCTGGCCGAGGGCCGCCGGTCCGCTTCGGAGCCGATAGGACGGTGAAACGGACATTCGGCTACCGGCCCGACCCTGTCGCAACAAATGATCTACGGATTGCTTCGAAGCGTCCGAACCTGACGTGTGTTATTGAGGAGCTACCTGCAAGTACGGCGACCCCGTGGCCCGACAGATGTCGGTGTGTTGTCTCTGTTCTCGTCTAGAAGCTTGCGCCACCGGATTAATCGCTCCGGTTCGATCTTGCCTCCGGTGACTGCGGCCTGCACGGCGCAACCGGGTTCGTGGGCGTGCGTACAGTCACGGTAGCGGCACAAGGGCGCCAGTTCGATGATCTCGGCGAACAGGGTGTCGATCCCTTCCGCGGCGCCACTGACGTGCAGCGTTCGCATTCCCGGCGTGTCGATGACCCAGCCACCGCCGGCGATGGCATGCAAGGATCGGGACGTGGTTGTGTGGCGTCCCTTCGCATCGCGCTCGCGAATCCCTCCGGTCTGCTGCGCAACGGCCTGACCTGGACCGACCAGCGTGTTCACCAGAGTTGATTTGCCGACACCGGAGGAACCGACTAGCGCCACGGTCCGTCCCACGCCGCACCACGGCGCGAGCATGTCTGCAGCCGTCGGGAGCCGGGGATTGACGATCACGACGTCGAGCCCGCGCTGCAGCCGGGACGCTTGGCGATGGTAGGCTCCCAAATCAGCCGTTGTGTCGGCCTTGGTCAGCAAGATCACCGGGGTTGTGCCGCCTTGATTGGCCAGAGCCAGATAGCGCTCCAGGCGCGCGGAATTGAAGTCGGCGTTGCAGGAGGTGACAATGAACAGCGTGTCGACGTTGGCTGCAGCGGCCTGAAGCGTTCGGCTGCCTTCCGTGCGTCGCTCCATCACCGTCCTGCGGCTGAGACGGCGATGCAGTGTCTGTGTCCGGGGGGCGGCGAGTATCCAATCGCCGACCGTGAAGTCGCCCGTATTTGCATGACCGGCTAGCGTCAGTTCGACCGTTCCGGCCTGCGATAGGGCAGTCAGACGGGAGCGGTGAATCGCAGCAATTCGCATCGGGGCGAAATCAGCCTCGTGGGATTTGCGCTGGTCTTCGAAGAAATCGGACCAACCCAGGCTTGCAAGCGATAGGGGTTGGAAGGCGGTGGGATGTTCTATCACCGACCTGCCCATGACATGACATGACACGCCTGGCCAGCCCGCCGCGTCAGACTCGCATCAAAGCCTGAGGAAACGCGAGGACCGTTCCACGGCACTGTCCCGCTCGAACATAGCCGAGCCCACGCCGGGCCTCGTAGACACGCATCAAGGTCAGTCGCTTACGCCGCGCCTTGCTGGCGTTCGCCAGGAGCATCCGATCGAGTTCGTCCCGCCACGATCCGAGCTTCGGGGCGGGTTGGATGGCGCGGGTGTATTGGAACGCCGTCGCCTAGGAGCGGATGACCTTGCGCACGACCTTGCGCGAGACCCTCAGTTCCCGGCAGATCTGTTTGATCGGCTTCTGCTGCACGAAATATGCGCGGCGGATCTCTGCGACCGTCTCCACGACCAACATCCCGTGCAAGCCTCCCGTTCGAGCCGGAAGACAGTGTGGATGACTTGTCCTGGGGGGCCGTTTGGACGCCGATCACCCCGAAAACGGGGTCCTTATTCCACACCTAATCACAGTAATACGTGACGTCCATTACCTCGATGGACCGGATTGCTTCGGCGACCTTGCGTCCCTGCGAGGCCAGAACATCAGCCTGCCGCAGCTTGGCGACGATCTCTTCAGCCGTATGCTTCTTCCGTCCCATGAAAACATCCTCCGCGTGGCGCAAAGCCATACCTCAGGGAGGACCACTTTTCAGGGGGGCAGGCCAGAAAGCGGACGAGCCACTCCTGACTCGCTGAGGTTATGCAGAGCGCCTGACATACAATGCCATGCGGGCAGAGTGAAAGCGCAGTCGCCGGCTCGTGATATATTACAGGAAAGCAATGAAGATTTGTGCGCTTGTTTGTGAGCTCTACGATGCTCGTAGTTTGACTGGAGGTATCGCTCATCACAGCGGTGTCGGCATAAGACAGGTGCCACGGATCAAACCTCGACCTGCATGCCGGTTTGCGCGGTGATGCGGCTGTAGTGCTCGGTCCGGCGATGACGGGCGAAGTCGAAGATCGTCGTCTTGCCGAAGGCGCACTTGTCGAAGTCGCAGGCGGCCAGGATGAGTTCGTCCTCTTCTGTCGCCGCCCGTGCGAGGACGAATCCATCCGGATCGACGATGATCGAGCCTCCCATCAGCGGATGCCCATCCTCGATGCCGGCCTTAGCCACGCCGACGACATAAGTCGCGTTCTGATAGGCGCCCGCCTGAAGCGACAGGTCGGAATGGAACAGACGCTTCTCCAGGCCTTCAGAACTCTGCTGACCGTTCGCCGAGGGGGTGTTGTAGCCGATCGTGACGAGTTCCACCCCCTGAAGGCCCAAGCACCGGTAGGTCTCCGGCCAGCGCCGGTCGTTGCAGATCGCCATGCCCATCACGACACCGGCGTTGCGCCAAACGCGAAATCCGAGATCGCCCGGCTCGAAGTAGCGCTTCTCCAGGTGCTGGTGGGTGCGCTCTGGGTCGTACTCGCTGTGCCCGGGTAGATGGATCTTGCGGTACTTGCCGACGATGGCGCCCGCCCGGTCGGTCAGGATCGAGGTGTTGAAGCGGCGGCCTTCGGGCGTCAGTTCGGCGTAGCCAAAGGTGATGGCAACGCCGAGGGCGCGTGCGCGCTCGAACAGGGGCGCCGTCGCGCCGTTCGGCATCTCGCGCTCGAAGAACGCGTCGATCTCGGCCTCGTCCTCCATGTACCAGCGCGGAAAGAAGGTCGTAAGCGCGAGTTCAGGATAGACCAGCATCTCGACACCCCGAGCGGCGGCGGCTTCCAGCAAGGCGATCATCCGGGCCACGACGACCTGCCGGCTGTCGGCATGCTGAATCGGGCCCATCTGAGCGCCGCCGACGACGAGTTGAACCATGGGGAGCTCACCATTCTGGATACGTCACGGTCGGACCGAACGCCGTGCAACCGCGTATCCTCCCGCCGGTGCAAAGCCGCTGCCAAGCTCTGGAACCGGCGCGGGCACGAACCCGCATGCAACCGTTGCAGACAGCTTGGCTGGAGATTTGCGGGACCGCCGTCAGCCGCCGGCCATCCCACGTCGGCACGAGACCGAGGTCCCGACATGTCGACGTTGCCACCCTGGCGATCCGCGATCCTGTCCTTTGCCTTACTGCTGGGCATGCACGACGCCTCCTCGGCCCAGGGCGTGCTGCGGATCGGCATGACCGCCTCCGACATCCCGCTGACCACAGGACAGGCGGACAACGGTGGCGAGGGGATCCGCTTCGTCGGGCAAACGATCTACGACGCGTTGATCGCATGGGACCTCACCCACTCCGACAAGCCCGCCGACCTGATCCCTGGTCTCGCGACGAACTGGACGGTGGATCCGGTCGATAGGAACAGATGGACGTTCAATATCCGACCGGGCGTCAAATTCCATGATGGATCTGACTTCACCGCCGACGCAGCCGTCTGGAACCTCGACAAGCTGTTAAGGCCCGACGCTCCTCAATATGACCCACGCCAGTCCGCGCAGGGCAAGGTGCGTATCCCGGCGGTGGCGAGCTATCGGGCGATCGATCCGATGACGCTGGAGATCGTGACTAAGGCGCCCGATGCGACGCTGCCCTACCAGCTCGTTTATATCGCCATATCCTCACCGGCGCAGTGGGAGAAGGTTGGTCGGTCCTGGGACGCCTTCGCCAAGCAGCCGTCCGGTACGGGTCCGTGGAAGCTTACGCTGTTCGCCCCGCGTGAGCGCGCGGAGATGGTGCCCAACGACTCCTATTGGGACGCGTCGCGTGTGCCGAAGCTCGACAAGCTGGTGCTTGTGCCGCTGCCCGATGCGAACGCGCGTGTCGCCGCACTGCGTTCCGGTCAGGTCGACTGGATTGAGGCGCCGTCGCCAGATGCGGTGGCGTCCTTGAGGAAAGCGGGCTTCACGATTGCCACAAACTCGTATCCGCACAACTGGACGTGGCACCTGTCTCGCATCGCGGGTTCACCCTGGAACGACATCCGGGTGCGCAAGGCGGTCAATCTCGCGGTCGATCGCGAGGGACTGAAGGAGCTGCTCGGCGGCCTAGCGGTTCCGGCTACCGGGTTCCTCCCGCCTGACGACCGGTGGTTCGGCAATCCGTCGTTCCAGGTCAGGTACGATCCCGGCGCGGCCAGGAAGCTTCTGGCGGAAGCCGGTTACGGGCCGGGTAGGCCCCTGAGGACGAAGATCGCAATCTCGGCATCGGGCTCTGGCCAGATGCAGCCCTTGCCGATGAACGAGTTCATACAGCAGAACCTTGCCGAGGTCGGCGTCCAGATCGACTACGAGGTGGTCGAGTGGAACACGCTCATCAACATCTGGCGCGCCGGTGCCAAGGCTGACATCTCACGCGGCGTGACCGGCATCAATTACAGCTACTCGCTGCAGGATCCGTACAGTGCGCTGATCCGTCATCTTAAGTGCGATCTGACGGCCCCCGTGGGAAGCAACTGGGGATATTATTGCGATCCAGCGATGGACAAGATGTTCGACGACGTACGCAACACCTTCGATCCCATTCAGCAGGCCAAGGTACTGATGAAAATCCACGAGAAATTCGTCGACGATGCGCTGTTCGTCATGGTCGTTCATGACGTGAACCCGCGAGCCATGAACCCGAGCGTGAAGGGGTTCGTTCAGGCCCAGAGCTGGAACCAGAGCCTCTCACCGGTCTACATCTCGGCTCCGGAACGTTAGCGGATCAGATAAGCGCCGTCCTAAAGTCGATCGGACGTTGGCTGGATGTGGCAGAAAGCGGAATGACCGCTTCTGAAAAGGCTGCCCGGAGAAGCGGACGTTCTTCTACCAACCCAATTGAGGTGGCTGCCGCTGGCTCGTCGGGGAAGACGAGTCGCCCGGGGTCAAGGTCGGGCGAAGCCTCGAACCACGCCTCCTGCGCCGCCTTCACTTCACCGGAGCGCGGCCGACATAGCTGACATGCAGTTGATCATCCGAACGGCCTCCTCGATGCGCGCGGCAGTAAATGCGAATCCATTGCCCTCTCCCCGTCGCAGGCCCGGCCAAACGCAGAACAGATCCGCCAGAGCAGGAGATTGTGCCCACATGCGGATCTCGAAAGGAGCGTCGAAGCGGAGTGGCGGCGCTGCGCGATCCCGCAGCGCCGCCGCGACGGTCTTCTGGATCGCCGCGCAGGCCTGCGCGGGCGAGAGGCTGATGCCGCTGTTCTGTCCCGTCGCACGCTTGGTTTCCACGAATCAGGTCTGAGGAAACAGTGCATGGTTCTCGGCGATGAAGACGTCATCGCCGCTCCCCATCACGACCGGCACGCCGTATTCGCCAGCCAGCGCGCCGTAGAGACCGGCTTTGCCAAGTTCAAGGCCGTTGATCTCTAGCCGGGCGAAGGCGAAGTTGTTGACCGTGTGGGCCAGGATGCCCCGTCCGCTCGCCCGTGAGTGGTAGCCCACGAGGCAGACCGCATCGATGTCCTGATCGAGGCCGGCCATCATCCCGAGGGGCCGTGGCTTACCCTGGACGACCTGCGCCCTGGGATCGAGGAGGTCGGGGGGCATGTTGCGGAAGTTGCCGTGCGAGTCGTTGACCAGCACCGCTCGTGCTCCACCGTCGAACGCGCCCGCGATGGCGGCGTTGGCCTCCCGCGTCATCAGCAGCCGCGCGCGCTCGTATTCGGGGTTGCCCGGCGTCGTCTGGACGCGATGGTAAATCCCGGCGACGCCTTCGATATCCGTCGAGATCAGGATGCGCATCGCTTAGGCTCCGAGAATATCGGCCCAGCCGGGCAGGAGATCGGCCAGCGCGCGCCGCCTGTGGCCGTCGCGGCCCATTACCGCCTCGGCCCGCCATAAAGCGTGGATAATCGCCTGCTCGATCCCGTCCGCGGCGGCCTCGAACAGCGGGTCGAGCTCCGTGTCGTGCAGCAGGGCGAGCGCCGGCATCGGGCGCGCAGGATCGTGTGGCACGGTGTAGGCGGTCGAGAAAGCGAGCGCGATGTCGCCGCTGCCGTGGCCGAACACCGAGCCGGTCCGGGCGAGACCCGCCCCGGCCCGCAGGGCGAGGCGGCGGAGCTGGCGCGCGTCGAGGGGCGCGTCAGTGGCGACGATCATGATGATCGACCCCTTCTCCGGGGCCTCCGCGGCCGAGTCCGGTTCGTCCGCGTCTGCCCGGAGGTGGGCGGCGAGCGGCGTGCCGCAGACCCGGATCTGGGACGGCTTGCCGAAATTAGAGAGGACGAGGGTGCCCAGCGTGAACCGGCCTCGCGTGCGCGTGCGGACCCGCCGGGAAGCGGTGCCGATGCCGCCTTTTAGGCCGAAGCTCGACATCCCGCGCCCGGCCCCTACCGATCCTTCCGCGACGTCGGCGCCGGCCGCGTCTAGGGCCTCGCGATAGTGGGACGCCCCCACCGCCATGCGCTGAATGTCGTTGAGGTAGCCGTCGTTGCACTCGAAGACGAGTGGGTTGAGCGTCGGCAGCACGCGCCCGATCTCCGGATTGTCAGCGATCGCCGCGCGGATCTGGGCCGCGGCCACCGCCGGCACCGCGAAGGTGTTGGTCAGGGCGATAGGCGTCTCCAGCACACCGAGCTCCTCGACTTGCATCAGGCCGACGGACTTGCCGAAGCCGTTCAGCACGACGCCGGCCGCCGGAACGCGGTCCCGGTAGGGATCGCTGCCGTGCGGCCGCACGACCGTGACGCCAGTCTGCACGTCGCCCTCGGCCAGCGTGCAATGACCGACTGTCACGCCCGGGACGTCGGTGATGGCGTCGCGCTGACCCCTCGGCAGGCTGCCGACGCGAGGCGCTGGGCGCGGGGGGGCGGCCGGCGTCACAGGCGGTCGATCTTCGGGTCGAGAGCGTCCCGGAGGCCATCCCCGAGGAGGTTGAAGGCTAGCACCGTGAAGAAGATCGCGAGGCTCGGGAACAGCGCGACGTGCGGCGCCGAGACCATGTCGGCGCGGGCCTCGTTCAGCATGGCGCCCCATTCGGGCGTCGGCGGCTGCGCGCCCATGCCGAGGAAGGACAGACTCGCAGCCGTGATGATCGAGGTACCCAGCCGCATTGTGAAGTAGACCACAATGCCCGAGATCGTGCCCGGCAGGATGTGGCGCAGGATGATCGTCCGGTCGGGAGCGCCGATGCTTCGCGCGGCCTCGATGTAGGTGCTGTTCTTCAGGACCAGGGTCGTGCCGCGCACGAGGCGCGCGAAGGCCGGGACGCTGAAGACCGACACCGCCACGACGACGTTGACGAGCCCGGAGCCGAGGATGGCGACGACGCCGAGCGCCAGCAAGATGCCCGGGAAGGCGAACAGCACGTCGGACATGCGCATGACGATCCGGTCCCACCAGCCGCCGTAGTAGCCCGCCAGGAGACCGAGCACGGTCCCGACGAGACCGCCGACGGCGACCGAGAGGAATCCAGTCGCCAGGGAGATCCGCGCGCCTTCGACGATGCGGCTCAGGATGTCGCGCCCGAGGGGATCGACGCCGAGCCAGTGCGCGAGCGAGGGACCCTCGTTGATCCGGTCGTAGTCGAAGTCGTTGACCGGATCATAGGGCACGATCCACGGGGCCAGCGCAGCCACCACGACCAGCAGGCCGATGAAGCCCAGGGCGACGACAGCGACGCGCTGGCGCCGAAACTTGCGCCAGAATTCCGACCACGGCGTCCGGATGCCGGTGGGGACGGGCGCGACGGTGGGGGCGGCGGGGACGAGGATGTCGGTCACGGCCGGCTCACCTGTAGCGGATGGTCGGGTTGATGAGGCCGTAGAGCACGTCCACGACTAGGTTGATCAGGATGAACTCCAGCGAGAACAGCAGGACTAGGGCCTGGATCACCGGATAGTCGCGCTGGTTGACGGCATCGACGAGCAGGCGGCCCATGCCGGGCCAGTTGAACACCGCCTCCACGACGATCGAGCCGCCGAGCAGGAAGCCGAACTGCAGGCCCATCATGGTCACGATCGGGATCAAAGCGTTGCGCAGGCAGTGCTTGGCGATGACAACGCGCTCCTTAAGGCCCTTTGCGCGGGCGGTTCGCACGAAATCCTCGCCGATGACCTCCACGAAGGCCGCGCGGGTGAAGCGGGCCATCACGGCGGCCACGGCCGCGCCCAGCGTCAGCGACGGCAGCACGTAGTGCCGCCACGTGTCGGCGCCGACGGTCGGCAGCCAGCCGAGCTCGACCGAGAAGATTTGCATCAGGAGGATGCCGAGCGCGAAGGCGGGGAACGAGATGCCGGACACGGCGAGCGTCATCCCGACCCGGTCGGGCCATTCGTTGCGGTAGACCGCCGAGACGATGCCGATGATCAGCCCGAAGGCGACCGCCCAGGCCATGCTGGTGAGCGTGAGCAGGAGGGTCGGCAGGAAGCGCTCGCCGATCTCGGTCGAGACCGGGCGGCGGGTGCGGATCGAGACGCCGAGATCGCCGCGGGCGAGGTTGGCGAAGTAGCGCACGAACTGTTCCGGCAGGGGCCGGTCGAGGCCGAGCTCTGTGCGCACCAGGGCCACCGTCTGGGCGTCGGCATCCTGCCCGGCCGCCAGCCGGGCCGGATCCCCGGGCAGCAGGTGGACGAACAGGAAGACCAGCACCGAGACGATCAGCAGCGTCGGCAGCAGCCCGAGAAGCCGCTTGAGCAGGAAGGTCAGCATAGGCTCGCGCCCGCGATCCGGGGTTTGCGTGAGGCTATCGCGCGGGCGCGCCGCGCCGGGCCGGCCAACGATCGGGCCAGCCGGCGCGGGGTCCGCGATTGGCGGCTACTGAGCGACGGCGATTTCGCCGGAATCGATGTTGCCGTCGGGCATGACGTAGACGCCTGAGAGCCGCGCGGAGGTCGCGTAGAGGTTCTGCTCGGTGACCAGCGGCGCCCAGGGGGCGTCCTTCATCACGATCTCCTGCGCCTTGGCATAGAGCTCGGCCCGCTCCGCGTCGTTGGTCGAGACCAGCGCCTTGGCGAGGAGGGCGTCGAACTCGGCGTTGCTGTAGTAGGCGGTGTTGTTAAGCTTGGGCGGCCACGCCTCCGTCGCCAGCAACGGCCGCAGGCCCCAGTCGGCCTCACCGGTCGAGGATGACCAGCCGGCATAGTAGAGGCGGACGCGGGCGGTCTTCGGATCGGGGGCGGTCTGCACCCACTCGGTGCGCTGGCCGGGCTCCAGGGCCAGGGTCTGCACCTTGATGCCGACCTGCCCGAGCTGCTGCTGGAGGAACTGGATCGCCTTCTGGGCGGTGGTGGTGGTGTAGGCGCTCCAGAGGGTCGCCTCGAAGCCGTTGGCGTAGCCGGCCTCCTTCAGGAGTTGGCGCGCCTTGGCCGGGTCGTAGGGCCAGGGGTCCATCTTGTGGGCGTAGCGCACGCCCTGCGGGACGATGCCCTGGGCGGGGAAGGCGAAGCCCGAGAAAGCGACCTTGGCCAAGGCCTCCTTATTGATCGCGTAGTTGATGGCCTGACGGACGCGCAGGTCGTCGAACGGCTTCTGCAGCACGTTCATGCTGAGATACCGCTCGATGATCGAGGCGTGGACCTCGATCTTCAGCTTCTTGCTGGCTTCGAGCATCTTGGCCTGCTCGTAGGGCAGCGGGAAGGCGAAATCGGCCTCCCCGGTCTGCAGCATGGCGGCGCGCGTGCCGTTCTCGGGCACCGGCTTCCACGTGATGGTGTCGACCTTCGGGAAGCCGGCCTGCCAGTAGTCGGAAAACTTGGCGCCCTTCACGTAGTCGGTCTGCTTCCAGTCGACGAAGGTGAACGGCCCGGTGCCGACCGGGTGGAAGGCGATGTCCTTGCCGTACTTCTTGAGGGCCGTGGGCGAGATGATCGCCGCCGAGGCGTGGGCCAGCGAGTTGATGAACGGCCCGAAGGGCTCCTTAAGGGTGATGCGCAGACTCGTGGGCGAGAGCACCTCGATCGTCTTGATGCGGTTGAACTGATTGTACCGCGCGAGGTGATTTTCAGGATCGAGCACGCGGTCGAGGTTGGCCTTCACCGCCGCGGCGTCGAACGTCGTACCGTCGTGGAATTTCACGCCCTCACGCAGCTTGAACGTGTAGACGAGGCCGTCGGGCGAGCTCTCGTAGCTCTCGGCCAGAACGTTGCGGACCTTGAGATCCTTGTCGAAGCCGAAGAGGCCCTCGTAGAACGACTTGGTGACGGCGGTCGTGAGCGTGGTGTTGGTGTTGTACGGGTCGAGGGTCTCGGGCTGGCCGCTGATCGCCAGGATCGGATCACCCGCGGCGGCGGCGGGCGCGGCCGCCGCGGCGAGCAGGCCGGTGGCGAGGAGGAAGCGCTCGAACATGGTCAGACCTCGGGACATGAGACGATCCTGCTGGCGGGAATAGGCGGTGTCAGGCGGCTAGCCCGCCGACCGTGTGGCGGGCGACGAAATGGCCGGGGCCGATCTCGACGAGGGGCGCGACCTGCGGCTCGTCGCCGAGCGCCCGGACTGGGCTTGGGATCTCATCGGTCAGGAGCCGGCGGGCGTGCAGGTGTCGGCGGGCCGGGTCGGCGATCGGCACCGCCGCCATCAGCTTGCGGGTGTAGGGGTGCTGTGGGTTCTCGAAGATCGCGCGGCGGGGGCCGATCTCGACGATCTGGCCGAGATACATCACCGCGACCCGGTGGCTGATGCGCTCGACCACCGCCATGTCGTGGCTGATGAACAGGTAGGCGAGGCCGAACTCCCGTTGGAGGTCGAGCATCAAGTTCACGATCTGCGCCTGGATCGACACGTCGAGCGCCGAGACCGCCTCGTCGGCGACGATGACCTTCGGGTTCAGGGCGAGGGCTCGGGCGATGGCGATGCGCTGCCGCTGACCGCCCGAGAACTCGTGTGGGTAGCGCTGGGCCTGGTCGGGGGTCAGCCCGACGCGCTCGAGCAGCCACGCCACCCGCGCCTCAGCCTCCCGACGCGTCGCGATCCCGTGGACTAGCAGCGGCTCCATAACCGAGAAGCCGACGGTCAGGCGGGGATCGAGGGACGCGTAGGGGTCCTGGAAGATGAACTGGATGTTGCGCCGCAGGCCGCGGAGCTGCCCGGGTGGCAGGTCGCGGACGTTGCCGCCATCGAACTCGATCAGGCCGCTCTCGCTCTCCACGAGGCGCAGGAGCGAGCGGCCCGTCGTGGACTTGCCGCAGCCGGATTCGCCGACGAGGGCCAGGGTCTCGCCGGGGTGGAGATCGAAGCTGACTCGCTCCACCGCGTGGACGCGGCGGCGCACGCGGTTGAGCAGGCCGCCGCGGATGTTGAACCGGGTGACGAGGTCGCGCACCCGCAGGATCGGCCCGGCGCCAGCGCGGACTGTGTCGTGGGGCACGTCGACCGTGGCGGGCGCCCCCTGTCCTGCCGGCTGTTCCCGGGCCTCGGCCCGCAGCAGGTCGAACTTCCGGGGCAGATCGCTGCCCGCCATGGCGCCAAGCTTAGGCACGGCGGCCAGCAGCGCCTTGGTGTAGGCATGGCGCGGCGCGGCGAAGAGCGCGGGCGCCTCCCCCTCCTCCACCTTGTCGCCGCGGTACATGACCAGCACGCGGTCGGCGATCTCGGCCACGACGCCCATGTCATGGGTGATGAAGACGACGCCCATCTTCATCTCGGCCTGGAGGCTGCGGATCAGTTCGAGGATCTGCGCCTGGATCGTGACGTCGAGGGCCGTGGTCGGCTCATCGGCGATGAGCAGCTGCGGCTTGCAGGACAGGGCCATGGCGATCATCACGCGCTGGCGCATGCCGCCGGACAGCTGGTGCGGGTAGCGCGTGAGGACGTTGCGCGCCTCGGGGATGCGCACGAGGTCGAGCATTCGCAGCGCCTCGGCCCGGGCGGCCGAGGCGCTCTTCCCCTGGTGGACGCGGATCGATTCCGCGATCTGATCCCCGGCAGTGAAGACCGGGTTCAGGGAGGTCATCGGCTCCTGGAAGATCATCGCGATCTCGGCGCCGCGGATCGCCCCCATCTTGGCGTTCGGGGCGGCGAGATCGAGGATCTCGCCCGAGCCGCGCCGGAACAGCATCTGCCCGGCCGCGATCCGGCCGCCGCCGTGCTCGACGAGGCGCATCAGGCTCAGCGAGGTCACGGACTTGCCGGACCCGGACTCGCCGACGATCGCCAGGGTCTCGCCGGCATCGACGTGGAACGACAGGTCGCGGACCGCCTCCACGACCCGCTCGGAGGTCGCGAAGCGGACGGTGAGGCCGGTGACGGAGACGACGCGCCCGTCGGGCATCGCGGTGGGAGAGCCGGTTCCGGCTGCGATGGTCGGCATGTCGGATCTCAGCGCGCGGGAGCTGGGACGCGGCGGGACTCGCCGAAGATCGCGGTGGTTGGCGCCTCGCCGGGGCGGACGAGGCCGCGATACATGCCCTCGGTGTTGAACGGCATCGCGACACGGCCGCGCGCGTCGACAGCGATCAGTCCGCCGCGGCCCCCGACCGCCGGGAGCGCGTCCTCGACCACCGCCCGGGCCGCCGCCGCGAGGTCCTGGCCCCCGTAGGCCATGCGCGCGCAGACATCGTGCGCCGCCGCGACGCGGATGAAGGCTTCCCCCGTGCCGGTGCAGGAGACGGCGGCGGTCCGGTCGTCCGCGTAGGTGCCCGCGCCGATCAGCGGCGAGTCGCCGATACGGCCGGGACGCTTGTTGGT
This sequence comes from Methylobacterium sp. J-072, assembly GCF_022829425.1. Lineage (NCBI taxonomy): Bacteria > Pseudomonadati > Pseudomonadota > Alphaproteobacteria > Hyphomicrobiales > Methylobacteriaceae > Methylobacterium > Methylobacterium sp. J-072. Next base: position 12,912 of record NZ_JAKSYK010000039.1, read on the forward strand.
CATGCCGCCGGTCGAGGTCAGGGCGGCGAGATGGCCGTCCCGGTCGAGGGCGACGGCGCCCACCGTGCCGAACTTGCGGGTCTCGTCGAGGGGCCCCGACGCCGTGTCGTGGTCGAGGGCGACCTGCCCGGCGGCCCGGGCCCGGCGAAGCTGGTCGCGGCGCGCCTCCGTCGAGAAAAAATCGGGCTCGACCATCTCTAGGCCGTGCCGGCGCGCGAAGGCCTCGGCGCCGGCACCGGCCATGAGGACGTGCTCGGCCGCTTCCATCACCGCGCGGGCCGCGCGGCCGGGCCGGCGGACCCGCGAGACGCTCGCGACAGCGCCGGCCCGCAGTGTGGCGCCGTCCATGATCGCGGCGTCGAGCTCGTGGGTCTCGGCGCTCGTGAAGACGGCACCGCGGCCGGCGTTGAAGAGCGGGCACTCCTCCAGGAGGTCGACGGCGACACTCACGGCGTCGAGGGCGCTGCCGCCGGCGGCGAGGCAGGCCGCTCCGGCCGCCAGGATGTCGGCGAGGGCCGCGTGATAGCGCGCTTCGCCCAGATCGTCCTGGCCCTGCGCGATCGTCCCGGCGCCGCCGTGGATCACGAGAACGGGGCGGTGGTCGCTCATGGAACGGTTCCCGTAGGCGTGGTGTCGGACAGGTCGTCGGATCCGCCCTGAGGCGGCCAGGCGGCGTAGTCGCGGTCGAGCCACGGCAGCACGGCCTCCGTCACCCGCGTCGCCGCTGGAACGAGATCCTCGGTGGCGTGGGCGAAGGCGCTCGCCAGGGCCTCCACGAGGGCCGTCAGGCTGGCATCCGAGGCGGCGAAGTAGTGGCAGTCGGTCTGCGCGTAGAGCGTGATCGTGGCGGCGGCGACGAGGGGCGAGTGCGGTCCGTCGGTCAGTGCCAGGACCGCGGCGCCGTGCTTCTGGGCGATCTCGGCCAGCCGCACCGTGTCGGCGAAGTACCGCGGCGTGGCGAGGGCGATGACCAAGTCGTCGGCGGTCAGCCGGCGCAGGGTCCGGGCGGCGAAGCCGGGCCCCTCCAGTGTCGCCAGCAGGTGGACGTCCTCGCGGTTGACGTCGAGGTTGCGCGCCAGGATGCCGGCCGGCCAGCTGCTGCTGCCCAGCCCGACAACGTAGACCCGCCGGGCCCGGCGCATCGCCTCGACGGCTTGCGCGCAGGTCTGGCCGTCGAGCCCGCGCCGCGTCGCCTCGATGTTGCGGATGATGTCGGCCAAGGCTCCGTCGAGGATGCCGGACGCGGTCGCGGGCTGATCACGGCTGCCGCGCAGCTTCTCGACCGGTGCGAGCGCCTTCTCATAGCCGAGGACGAGGGCCGCGCGGAACTTTGCGTAGCCCTCGTAGCCCACGGCGCGGGCAAACCGATTAGCGGTTGCGACTGAGACGCCAACCAAATCTGCAAGCTCATTCACAGGCAGAGTCGCAGCGCGCAACGGATGATCAAGGACGAAGCGGGCGACTTCTCGGTGGGCGGAGCTGAGCGCCGGAAACGCGTGCGCGATCCGTTGCGCGACAGAAGGTTCCTTAGGCTCCAACACCACGACGCTTAAGCCGATCAAAAATTTTCACCTCTCATCAGTCTGAGAAGTTTTTTGATCATCCGCAAGCGCTTCGACGCTTATTTTCGCGGCACCAGCTGCACAAATCGCTGAACTTCCCAGAGAGATTGGGTCATCTCACTCGTGATCAGATGCGGATCCGGGGGCTTCGTCCCGAGGCGAGCCGTGATAGTTTTGGTTCGCGGGCGATCGGTTCGTCGGTTCGGAGCAGAGCTTTCGGTGACGCGGTGCGCCGCGGGCAGCCTCGCTTTGCGCAGGTTGTGCGTCGCATTGCGGGAGCATCGAGAAGCCACTTCAATCAGTGGCCCAACCGTATTCTCAGCAGCGAGATAGATTTCTCGCCGGGTCCGACGAACATGTCGGCGTTGGCGATCGACGCTTGTAACTGTGGTGCGTAGGTCTTGCCTCTACCGCAAGGTCGGGCGCTCGCTTGGCTACAAGCAGACCAGAGTCATCACATCGGGGTCCGCTTTCGGGGAAGGACGAGAGCCTCCTGAATGACCGAGATGGGCGCAAAGCGGAACGTCCGCTATTGGTATTTACGGGCCTACAATGAACGGACGGCGCTTCGACGCGCCGCTGCACGCGTCGAACGCCTGTCGCACCCGCTAAATTCCGTTCACCCTATTCTTAGCAAGCCTACCACCGGCGTACCGACGACCCTCCCCGCTGGCCTTCCCTTCCCCACCCCCGGGGCGGTACGCCTACCGCCGCCATAAGCTCCCCGCTGCCCTGCCATCCACTCAGCCGCTTTCGAGGCTCCCAGTCTAAAGGCAGGCTTTCATAATCAATATTGTTCGTTCGTTCGAGCCTGCGGCTGGGATGCCTTAAGTCGTCCTTGAAATCTTAATGGACTCGCGCCACTTTTTATGCACGACTGCGTGCAGGCGCGGTACGGTCCGTTGGCTTAAGCCGGGCACGCCAGATGGAGCGCTCGACCAAATCTCCGATCACGCTCGCCAGAACCTCGGCGACAGCCTCGCTGCCGCGGGCGTTGAGGGTCCGTTGGGAGACGACAACGGAGAGCCGCCAGGATGGAGTCGGATCTACGATCGGGATGGCGACCATCTCTCCGCGCTCGATCTCTGCGGCCAAGGCGAAGTGCGGCATGACAGTCGCAAACGCTTGAGCGCGCACAAGCTCCGCGATCGCCGGCAAGCTCTCGCAATCAGTAGCAACCGGTGTGACGTCGTTGCGGGCCCCAAGCTGCTCAATCACGACCCGAAGCACGTTCGGCCGTCCCGGAAGCACGACAGGTAATTCCTGTTTGAAGACCTGTTCGAACTTGATGTCACGCCGCGCCGCCAGCGGGTGGGCTGCCGGGACGACGAACATCAGAGCCTCGACCATCATTTCGGTCCAAGCCACATGCTCGAAGGCCTTGTGGTCGTAGAGCAGCGCCACATCCAGGCGGCCGGATTGAATCCACTCGTCGAGCGTACCGCTCATGGCTTCGACGATGTGCAGTGTGATGTTGGGCAATGCCATCGCCATCGCGCGATGCAACGGCAGGGACAGGCCCCGGCAGGCCGACGTCGGCAGTCCGACCGAAATGCGCCCGCTCGGACTCGTCGATTGGGAGCGAACACTCTCTTTGGCTCGCTCGACCTCTTGGAGGATACGTCGGGCATGCTCGTAGAATTTAAGCCCCAGCTCTGTCGGTGTAACGCCCCGGGCATGCCGGAACAGCAACTCGATGCCGAGCTCCTCCTCGAGATTTCGCATCTGCTGGCTGAGAGAGGGCTGTGCGATCCGCAAGACCTCGGCGGCCCGAGAGACATTTCCGCTCTCGGCGATCTGGGCGAAATAGCGAAGCTGACGAAGATCCATGCTGATCCTATCGAATTTTTGGTAGCATCTCCGCAGCGCTACGACGATGTCAAACTGCTCTGACGCTGAGCAATCTGCGCAAGCTATGTGCACAGAGGCATGTTTTTCGATGTTTTTGCAATGACTTGGTTAGCGCATCCTCCGGTATGAGTCGCCTATGATTGATGCTCATAGGAAATTCCGATACCTCGTATTGGAATTTGGTCTTTGATGATGGCTGTATTCGCCGCGTAGCCTGACGTTAATTCGTCGAGCATCAGGGCCGAACCCGGGCTGCTATCTGGACATCGGAGACCATAGCATGGATGCGCACAAGTATTTGCGCGGCCTCTCCCTGGCTGCACCGCTGATACTCACGGCCCCGGGTACGGCCCTGGCGCAGCAGGAACCGTGCATCGGCAACTCTGCAGCGATAACTGGTCCTGCGGCCTTCGGTGGTCAGGCTATCAAGATGGGTGCCGAGATCGCCATCGACGAGATCAACGCCAAGGGCGGCGTCCTGGGCAAGCCGTTGCGCTTCGTACAGTACGACGATGCGGGCGCTCCGCCTCGCGGCGTCGACAACACTCGCCGCATCGCGCTCGCTGACAAATGCGTGGTGGTTCTGGGCGGCTACCACTCTACCGTCTCGGTGGCGCAGGTTGAGCCAGTCCATGCCATCGGCATCCCCTTCGTCGGGGTGCTGGCCGCCAACACCCAGGCGATTGAGAATGGGCGCAGCCCGAACTACATGTTCCGCGTCTCGGCCAAGGACAAATGGGTCGCCCGCTTCCTGGTGGAGCAGGCAGCGAAGGTTTCGAAGAGCGGCAAGATCGCGTTCTTCTACGAGAACACAGGTTGGGGCAACGGTGCGGTGCCGGACGTCAAGGCGGCGATCGCCAAGGCCGGCAAGGAACTCGTCGCTACCGAGACCTTCAACTGGAACGATCAGGATATGACCCCGCAGGCGATCCGCGCACGGGACGCGGGTGCGGATGTGGCCCTGTTCTGGGCCCTCGACCGCGAGGGCAATCAGCTGGTCCGCTCGATGGACAAGGTCGGCTACAAACCCACTGTCATCGGCGCCTGGGGCATCGCCGGTAATCTTGGCGAGCTTGCTGGCCCACTCGCCAACGGCATCGAGGTTGTCCAGACCTACAGCTTCATGGGCGACCTCGACCCGAAGGGTCAGGGGCTCTGGCAGAAGGTTCAGGCCAAGTACGGTCTGAAGGATCCCTCGCAGATCAAGATGGGCTCCGGCATCGCCAACACCTACGACGCCGTCCACATCGTGGCTCAGGCGATCGAAAAAGCTGGCGCTTATGATTGGAAAAAGGTCCGCGAGGCCCTCTACCAAGTCAAGTACGACGGCTTGGTCGCCAAGTACGACCCCGCCTTCGACGCCTCCGACCCGGAGCGGCAGGACGCGATCTTGCCCAGCTACTACAAGCTGACCGTTTGGTCCGACGGCAAGCTGCTGCCGATCGGACAGACCCCCTACGGTAAGACGAACTAAGGCACGCGCCTTTCCTCCTTCCCAAGCGGGAGGGGCTGGGGCGGTTCGTCCGGATCCCCCTCGCCGGGCCGGACCGCCCCGACTCCGGTGAACGCTCTGCACGCTTCACATTGAGAGGCCCGCGCAGTCATGACGACCGCCCTGCAGTATACCCTCTCGGGCCTGGCGATCGGGGGCATCTACGCCTTGGTCGCGCTCGGCTTCCACATCATGTGGTCGGCTGCCAAGGCCGTGAACTTTGCCCACGGCGATACTCTGATGATCGGCGCCGTGATCGCCGTGATGGGCCTTGACGCCGGCATTCCGCTGCCGCTCGCCTGCCTACTGGCAGTTCTGGCGGGGGGAGTATTCGGCGTCGTGCTGGAGCGCCTTGCGGTGCGGCCATTCATCGGCGCTAACGCCTCGATCGGCTGGATGCTCACGACCATCGCGGTCGGCATCATGGCGGAGTCTCTCGCCACCATGCAGTTCGGCGGCTTCTCACGCCCGCTGCCCTCGCCTGGCGTCGCCCGAGCAATCTCGGTCTTCGGAGCGGGCGTCTATCCTCAGGAACTGGTGATCCCGGCCGTCGCAGTGCTGGCGATGATCGGCCTGCACCTGATGCAGCGGCACACGCTCGTAGGGCGTGCGATGCAGGCGGTCGCCCACAGCCGCCAAGCCGCGGCCCTTATGGGGATCGACGTCGACCGGATCGTGATGTTCTCTTTCGGTCTTGCCGCCCTGCTTGGCGCTGGAGCGGGCGTACTCGTTGCCCCCGTGATCCAGGCTTCGGCCAGCATGGGCGTGCTCCTGGGTCTCAAGGGTTTCGCGGTCGCGATCATCGGCGGGATCACCAGCGGGCTAGGCGTCGTCGTGGCCGGCCTCGCTTTTGGCATCATGGAGAAGTTCGTCGAAGGCTACGTCTCGACGGCGGCCCGCGAGATCGTCGGCTTCAGCGTGATGATCTTGGTGCTGCTCGCCTGCCCTCAGGGCCTGTTCGGTCGCCGGGAGATCTTCAAGGTATGAAGGCGCTCCATCTCCTCGGCTTCGCGCTATTCGCCGCGATCCTCGTCGCCGTGCCGTTCACCTCCGGCAACGAGTACGAGCTACGCCTGTTCATGCTGTTCCTGATCTACGGTCTGATCGCGGTCGGTCTGAACGTCCTAGTCGGCCTCACCGGCCTCGTTTCGCTCGGGCAGGCGGGACTGTTCGCGCTTGGATCCTATTCCGGCGCGATCCTGGCGATCCGTCTCGGCCTGGACCTCGTGCTCGCGAGCCTTGGCGCTGCTGTCGTGGCGGGGGTGTTTGGCGCGGCGCTCGCTTATCCGAGCGTGCGCGTCCGCGGCGTCTATCTCGCCGTGGTGACGATCGCCTTCGGACTCATCGTCGAGAACGTCGCGATCGAGTGGCAGGGGCTGACCGGCGGGACCACCGGGCTTAGCGGCATCCCAGGCCCGAACCTACTCGGTTACCCCCTATCGGGTTACGCCTTCTACGCCGTGCTCGCCGTCACCCTCTTCCTGGGGACGCTCGCGACGCACAACCTGAAGCACTCTGGCTACGGGCGGGCGATGCTGGCTGTCTCTCAGAGTGAGACCGCGGCGCGCAGCCTCGGGATCGGCGCGACGGGCATCCGGACGCTTGCCTTCGCGGTCGCAGCTGTGACGGCGGGCGTGGCCGGCAGTTTCTATGCCTTCCTCAACGCCTACATCTCGCCCGACATTTTCACGTTCTCGGATTCCGTTCGCTTCCTGCTGATGGTGATCCTGGGCGGAGCGGCCTCGACCTTCGGGCCGGTGCTCGGGGCCTTCATCCTCACCTACCTGCCGGAGGTTCTGCAGCGCTTTGCGGAGTGGCAGAAGTTCGCCTACGGCGCGCTGCTCCTCGCCGTGATGTTCGGGCTGCCAGGCGGCATCCTCGGCACGCTCGGCAATGTCTACGCCCGGCTGCGCCCGGGTCCGCGCGGTGTCGACCCGGCTGACGGTACGGCCGCCACCGCGATCCTGGCTGGGCGTGCACCCGCCGCGCTGGAGACGAACGGTCTCACCGTACGCTTCGGTGGCCTGACGGCTCTCGACGCGGCAACTGTCCGGGTCGCTCCCGGTGAGATCCACGCCTTGATCGGTCCGAACGGCGCCGGCAAGTCAACTTTCGTCAACACGATCTCGGGTTTCTACCGGCCGAGCGACGGTGGTGTGCGTCTCGACGGCACCGAACTCGCCGGTCGGAAGGTCCACGACATTGCCCGGCGTGGCCTGGCCCGTACCTTCCAGAACACCGAGCTGTTCGGACAGATGACGGTGCTGGAGAACGTCATGGTCGGCGGCTTCCATCATCTTGGCTACGGTTTGCCGAGCGCGATCCTGCGCACGCCCCGCTTCCGCCGCGAAGAGGCTGCTTGCCACGCCGCAGCCATCGGCCTGCTCGACTTCGTCGGCCTCGCGGACGCGGCTAACGAGCAGGCGCGCTATCTGCCCTTTGGCCATCAACGCCGTCTGGAGATCGCCCGGGCGCTCGCCACACGACCCCGCCTGCTTCTCCTCGACGAGCCCGCCGCCGGCTTGACCACCGGGGAAATCGACGAGCTGGAGGTCATGATCCGCAAGATCGCCGGACTTGGCGTGTCGGTGCTGCTGATCGAGCACCACGTCGACCTGATCATGGCGGTCGCCGATACCGTGACGGTACTGGACTATGGTCAGATCATCGCGAGTGATCGGCCGGACGTCGTGCAGGCCGATCCGCGGGTGATCGAGGCCTATTTCGGCGGCCCTTCCACCATCCTCAGCGAGGAGGCTGCTTGATGACCGACGCTCCCCTTCTCTCGGTCGATGACCTGGAGGTGCGATACGGCGCGGTCACCGCGCTGCGCGGCGCCAGCTTGAGCGTACGCCGCGGCCAGCTCGTCGCTGTGATCGGCAACAATGGGGCCGGCAAGACTTCCCTGATGCGCGGCCTCACCGGGCTTGTGCGGCCGAGCGCCGGGCGTGTCCTGTTCAAGGGTGAGGAGATCACGCGGCTTCCCGCCCACGCCAAGGTGGCCCGTGGCCTCGTGATGGTGCCGGAGGGGCGGCTGATCTTCCCCGACCAAACGGTCGAGGACAACCTCATCCTGGGCGCCTATGCCCACGGCGGTCTGAAGACGATGCGGTCGAAGGAGACCCTGGAACGATCGCTCGCCCTGTTTCCGCGGCTGCGTGAGCGTCTTCGTCAGCCCGCAGGCAGCATGTCGGGCGGCGAGCAGCAAATGCTGGCCATCGCCCGCGGCTTGATGGCCGAGCCCGACCTCCTCGTCATCGACGAACTCTCGCTCGGCCTCGCCCCCCGGATCGTCGAGCAACTGATCGGCGTCCTGCGCGACCTCAACCGGCAGGGCCTCACCATTCTTCTCGTCGAGCAGCTCGCATCCTACGCGCTCGCCATCGCCGACCACGCCTTCGTGGTGGCACAGGGGCGCGTGGTGCGGGACGGCCCGAGCGTGCTTCTCGCCCGCGATCCGGAGGTCATGGAAACCTTCCTCGGCAAGAAGAAAGCCGCCTGAGAACGACACCTCGAAGACCTGATCCGACGCGGCACCAGGCGGCGCTGCGGACGGTCTCTCATGCCCGATAAGGAACCGTCATGCCCCAGCGCGTCGTCGACCTGAGCCTCCTGATCGAGGACAACATGCCGGCCCACAAGCTCTTTCAAAGGCCGGTGCTCACCACCCATCTCAGCCACGAGAGCTCCGCTGCCCTTGGACTCGGCGTCCCCGGCGACGCAATGACGTTCCAGACGAACTTCATCGCGATGCTCGACCATGTCGGCACGCACGTCGATGCGTTCCTCCACGTGAACCCGAACGGCCAACCGGTCGACGAGATGCCGCTTGAGATGTTCATGGGTAAGGCGGTGTGCTTCGACCTGCGCCACATCCCCGACCTCGGCGACATCACGGTCGCCGATATGGAGGCGGCTGAGGCCAAGAGCGGCGTGAAGATCGATGGTCACATCGTCCTGCTCTGCACCGGCTTCCACGCTCGCAACTACCCGGGGCCCGACTCGGTCTGGAAGAATCCGCTGCTCACCGCGGAGGCAACCAAGTGGCTGCACGCGCGTGGCTCGAAGATGCAAGGCGTCGAGGGTCCCTCCACCGACAAGCCGAGCGACAACATTTTCGCCCAGCACCGTCTGTGCCGAGACCTCGGCATGAGCCACTGGGAGTGGCTGGTGAACCTGGAGGAACTCCTGGGCAAGGGCGAGGTCCAGTTCTTCGGCGTGCCCCTGAAGTTCAAGGGCGGGTCCGGCTCGCCGGTACGCGCCTTCGCCATCGTCAACGACTGACTCGATCGCGGCGCCTCTTGGGCGCCGCCCAAGACGGGAGGGTGGATCGATGACGGCCGAATTCGACTTCATGACCGCGCTCGAGTTGCGCCGGCTCGTCGCGACGCGCGCGGTCTCCCCGGTTGAGCTGACTGCGCGAGCCCTCTCGCTGGCAGAGTCCAGCCAAGCGACGCTAAATGCATTCTGCCACCTGATGGGGGACGAGGCCCGCGCCGCCGCCCGGCGGTCCGAGGAGGCGGTGATGCGCGGCGGAGTCCTCGGGCTCCTCCATGGTCTACCGGTCTCGGTGAAGGATCTGATCGCGGTAGCAGGCGTGCCCTATGCTTCGGGCTCGCGCGCCATGGCGGGCAATATTGCGGCCGCTGATGCCCCCTCCGTCGAGCGGCTGCGGGCTGCCGGCGCGATCATCATCGGCAAGACCACGACAAGTGAATTTGGGGCCAAGCCGGTGGGCGACTCGCCGCTCACCGGAATCACCCGACATCCCTGGAATCTCGAAAAGACGCCGGGCGGATCGAGCGCCGGCGCGGCCGCCTCGGTGGCGGCCGGGATCACGCCGTTTGCCGTGGGGACGGACGGCGGCGGATCCTTGCGCATCCCGGCCTCGCTCACCGGGCTCGTAGGACTCAAGGCCCAGTTCGGGCGCGTGCCGGTCTGGCCAACATCGGCGACGCCGACGCTGGCCCATGTAGGCTCCCTCGCACGCAACGTGGTCGATGCGGCCCTGCTAACGACTGCGATATCCGGCCACGACCCGCGCGATCCCTTCGCGGTGGCTGGCCCGGTGCCCGATCTTCTCGGCGCTGCGCAAGCTTCAGTGGCCGGCCTGCGCGTCGCCTGGAGCGCGACCCTCGGCTACGCCCGTCCCGATCCGGAGGTTGCCGCGATCGCCCGCACGGCCGCCCTGGCGCTCGCCGACCAGGGCGCGGTGGTCGAGGAGATCGACACCGTCTTCGAGACCGACCCGGCAGATCTCTGGACCGCGGAATTCTACGCCGGCATCGGGACCAGGCTGCGCGGCATCCTCGAGACCCGCCGCGACCTGCTCGATCCGGCGGTCGCCGACGTGCTCGACGCCGCGCTCGCCCAGGAGATGCGTGGGTACTACGAGACGGTTTTCGCGCGCTACGCGCTGCGCGACCGCATGGTCCGCTTCTTTGCGGACCATGACGTCCTGCTCTCGCCGACCCTGCCGATCTCGTCCCTGGAGGCCGGCCGGAACATCCCCGAGGAGCTCGGCGACCGCAGCCTCGTCTCCTGGGCGTTCTACACTTATCCCTTCAACCTCACTGGTCAGCCTGCGGCCTCCGTCTGCGCGGGCCTTGCCCCGGACGGCATGCCGGTCGGTCTCCAAATCGTCGGCCGCACTCTGGGCGAGGCCGACGTGGTGCGAACGGCTGCGGCGATCGAGCGAACGCAGCCGCCGGGCTACAACATCCGACCAAACCAAGGCTGGTGAGAGGCAGTGCTGGTGGAAGCGGCCCAGGCCAGCGGCTCGACCGAGGGGCCCAATGAGCCCCTCGCCGCGCAACCCGTAGAACCGCGTGCGCTAGACGCGCCCGGTGGTGCTGAGGATCTCTTGAACTCAGGCTGATGAGATCAGGGCTGAGGCGCGCAACTGCGAACGACACCGTTCTCACGAAGATACCCACTCGAGCATCCGATTATTCGATCACCGTCGAGCTGATGATGACGCAAGTACAAGCGGGCCAGTTGCTTGAGAGCCTCGACCGGTCGGATTTCACGGCGAAGCACTGGCGCATGTACGTGACCGCCGCGCTCGGCCATTTGTTCGACGGCTTCGACATCAACATGATGGGCTTCGCGCTGCCCGGCATCGTCGCGGCCTTCACGCTGAGCCCGGCCGAGGCCGGCGTCCTGGCCTCCAGCGTCTTCATCGGCATGCTGATCGGCTCGACCTGTGTCGGCTTCCTCGCCGATCGGTTCGGGCGCAAATGGACGATGGTCGGCTCGATCGCTGCCTACTGCGTCCTCAGCTGCGCCGTCGCGTTCGCCTGGAGCCATGACTCGCTCCTGGTGCTGCGGATCCTTCAGGGCATCGGACTGGGCGCGGAGGTGCCGCTCGTGTTCACGTACCTCTCCGAATTCATCCCGGCCCGCCGACGCGGGCTCATGCTTGCCTCGACCGTTGCGTTTTGGCAGGGCTCAAGCTTCGTCGCGGCGATGGTCGCCCTCCTCGTCATCCCGGCGTTCACGTGGCGGGGTATGTTCATCGCGGGAGCCGTTCCCGGCCTCGTACTGATCGTGCTCTGGGCGCTTCTGCCCGAGTCCGTTCGCTTCCTCATCGCTCGCGGTCGCCTCGATGAAGCCGACCGCATCGTTGACGGCCTCAGCACCGTCGACCCACGGACGCTGCCGCCGACCGTCCATCGACCGCCGGCCGAGCCGGCGCACCTGAGCGCGATCCTGCGCGGCGGCTACTTCCGACCGACTGCGAGCATCTGGCTGATGCAACTCACCGGCGGGGCGGTGTTCTTCGCTGTGGCGATCTGGCTGCCGTCGATTTTCGCACGCATGGGTTTTCCGGTTGTGAAGAGCTTCGCCTTCACCGGTCTGATTGCGGGGACGGGCGCGCTGGGCAACATCGCCGGCGGCCTGCTGCTGGATCGCTGGGGGCGGCGCACGACCGTCCCGGTGTTCCTCTGCGTCGGGGGGCTCCTCATGTTCGCTTGGGGGCAGGCCACCGAGTCCTGGTCGATCCTCGGGCTCGGTGCGCTGACGGCGTTCTTCGCTTCGGGCGGTGCGGGCGGTCCACTCTTCGCCTACACGAGCGAGGTCTACCCGACGCGGTACCGCGCCGTCGGGACGGGCTGGGCCGCGGCCTGGCAGCGGATCGGCGGGATCGTCGCGGCGCCGGCGCTCGGATGGATGCTGGGTAACGGCGCCCCCAATTACGCCTTCTTCACCGCCCTGGGCATGCTGCTGCTGATCGGGGGTGTCGGGGGCTACCTCCTCGGCTACGAGACCCGCGGTAAATCGCTGGAAGCGGTCACGGCGGAACTCTCCGGCATGACAGGTCAGGTCTGAAACGATGCCGCACTTCGAACGCGACGGACGCCGGCTGCACTACGAACTGCTCGGCCGGGGCGACCCGGTGATGCTGATCCACGGGTTCACGAACGCCGGCTGGTCCTGGATGAACCAGGTCGCCGCTTTGGTGTTCGCCGGCTACAGCGTGATCGTGCCCGATCTCCGCGGGCACGGCCTGTCGGATCCGGCAACCGACGTCACGACCGTGGACGATCTGACCTGGGACGTCATCGGGTTGCTCGACCATCTCGCGCTCGAGCGCGTCTCGGTCTGCGGGTTGTCGCTCGGGGGCATGATCGCGCTGACGCTCGCGCTCGAGCAGCCGCAGCGGATTGACGGGCTCGTCATCGCGAACTCGCGGGCTGCGTTCAACGACCCGGCGACCGCGGATCTCGTCGCCGGCTGGGTCGAGGTGTTCCATCAACCGGATGGGCCGCTCAAGCGCTTCCAGGCGACGTGGCCCGTTATGCTCAACGGGGAGTACCGGCAGAGCTCGGCCGGACGCGCGACTTACGCGACCTGGTGCCGCTTGGCCGAGCGACACAGCGGGTCCTCACTCGCGAACGTCGCCCTCGGCATGCGCGCGTTCGACGTCACGGGCCGCCTCCAGGGTATCGGGCATCCCACCCTGGTGATCGCGGGCGACGAGGACAAGCTGTTCCCGCCCGCCGTCGCGCGCGAGGTCAGCGACGGCGTGGCCGGTGCGCGGTTCGCGATCATTCCTGGAGCGGCACATATCTCGTCTTTGGATAGCGCGGAGGCGTTCAACGCGCGCCTGCTTGACTTCCTCGCCGGTTGATCGAGACCGAACCCCTCTGATGTCCCGCTGATACGGGTGCGCCCCTCAGCGCGGCGGGACGTCCCAACCCGCCTGCTTCAGCCGGGCGTTGCCGGTCGGTCCGGTCACGAAGGCGATGAAGGCGCGTGCCGCGCGCGGGTCCTGCGTCTTCGTCGTGACGGCGGCGGCGTAGGGCGTCCACGTGTTGACGGCCTCGGGCAGGAACCCCGCGAACGCCACACCCGGTGCGTCGATGAGCTCGCTGGCCTGCGTCAGTCCGATCGCTGCCCTGCCCGAGGCGACGGCCGAGGCTACTTCGGCGCCGGTGGCGCAGAGCACCGCTTTGGCCTGCACGGCCTCAGTGAGGCCAAGCCGGGTCAGCATCCCGTCGAAGAACGCCCCCGCCGAGCCGCCGCCCTTGGGATCGATGTAGGCCACGGCGCGCGCCGCGAGGAGCGCGGCGCGGAAACCTGCCTCGTCCATCAGGTCGGGGAGCGCGGCCCCGGATTTAACGGCGGCGCTGAGCCGCATGCGTGCGACATCGACCTTGGTCTCCACGCGAACGTCCCCGCGCGCGACGAGCGTGTCGATGCCGGCCGAGGCGGTCATGACCACGTCGGCGTCTTCGTGCGCGGCAAGCTTGGCGAGGACGCCGCCCGCATTGGTGATCGTCAGGGTGAGGTGGTCTCCGGTCTGTCGCTCGAACGGCGCGACGAGGTCGCGCAGGCTCGACGCGTAGACGCCCGTCGCGAGCACGCGGATGTCGGCCGCCGCCGTGGGCGTGCTCAGCGCAGCCATACAACAGGCGATCGACAGCAGCGGAGCTCGGCACATGGCATTTCTCCTCGGGCGCGACGCCCGCGATCTCGCGAACCGACAGGATACGCTGGATTTTGGAGCATGGAGTGCTGCGCTCTACAACGATGGCATCGTCGACCCGCCGTACGCCTCCCCGCCTGTCGCGCCCTTTCCCGTCTGAGCGCGGCCCCGGAGACGCCAGAAACGGTGGCGCCGGGATGCGTCTCTTCGTGGCATCGCCGCTCGGTCGGTTGGGGAAGTGATCTCGGACAGCGATGGCGGACTGTTGGCCACAGGGCGCAGAGCGGGTGGTGCTCGAAGCTTGGACTTGCACCTCATACTGCCTCGCGGTTTCGGCGCGGGGCGTGCGTTGCATTCTATGCCCGCTCGCCCGGTAGGACGGGGCTCAGCGGCGCGCGCGTGCGGCCCAGGCCCAACGCGAGCGCGGCGCCCATGGCCGTGACCAGGGCGAGCGGCAGCAGGCCCAGCGCGTAGCTGCCGCTCGCGTCCTTGATCACGCCCATCAGGTACGTCCCGACGAAGGCACCGAGATTGCCGATGGCGTTGATCTGCGCGATCCCGGCTGCGGACGCGCCCGGCGGCAGCCATTCCGTGACCATTGCCCAGAACGGGCCCTTGACGGCGTAGGTCCCCAGGATCGCGAGGAACAGGATCGCGACCGTCGGTCCGAACCCCTGCGCGGCCAGCGCCGCCGCGAGGCAGAGCGCGGTGAGCGCCTGCGGCCCGGCGACGTGCCAGGCCCGCTCCCCCGTACGGTCCGAGCGTCGGGCCCAGAGCACCATCAGCCCGGCTGCGACTCCGAATGGTACCGAGTTGAGCAGGCCGATCTCCATCGTCGTGAGGCCGTAGGACTTGAAGATCTGCGGCTGCCAGATCGACAGGCACGCGCTCGCGCCGACGCTGCCGGCGAAGATCAGGCCCGCTGCGAGCACGCGCCGATCGAGGATCACCCGCCAAACGGAAGGCCGGACCAGCGGCTGCTCCGCGCGCTCGGCTTCCAAACGTCCGGTGAGCCAGCCGCGCTGCGCCGCGTCGAGCCAGGGCGCTCGGTCCGGGCCATCCGGGAGGAATCGAAGGACGAGCAAGCCCAGCACCACGGCCGGCGCGGCCTCGAGGATCGACATCAGCTGCCAACCGCGCAGACCCAGCCAGCCGTCGAGCCCGAGCAGGGTCGCCGAGATCGGCGAGCCGACGAAGTTCGACAGGGGCACGGCCACCGCGAAGAGGGCGATCACGCGGGCGCGGTAGGCCTTCGGGAACCAGCGCGTCAGGTAGAAGATCACGCCGGGATAGAAGCCGGCCTCCGCCGCGCCGAGCAGGAAGCGCACCGTGCAGAACGAGAGTGGGCCGATGACGAGCGCGGTGGCCGCGGAGATGAGTCCCCAGGTGATCATGATGCGGGCCAGCCAGAGGCGGGCGCCGAACCGCTCGAGCATCAGGTTGGAGGGCACCTCGAACAGGAAATAGGCCACGAAGAAGAGACCGGCGCCTAGGCCGAAGACTGAGGACGACAGGCCGGCATCGGCGTTCATCTGCAGGGCGGCGAAGCCGACGTTGACGCGGTCGATGAAGGCGACGAGGAAGCCCAGCATCAGGAGCGGCATGAGCCGCATCGTCACGCGCCGCATCGTTTCCCGTTCGATCTCGGACAGGATCTCACCGCTCGCCGCTGTCACGGACCACTCCGGGATCTGAGAGACAACCGCGCGCGGCCTCGGGCCCAAGCGCGTGAGCGTGGCAGCACAGGGCGTGCCAGCCCGGATGGGTCCTTTAGGTCCCGACCCTGAGCGGGGCGGCGAGCTTGCGCAGGTAGGCGATGACCGACAGAGCGGTGATGCGACCCGTGCGGGGGTTCTCATCAGTCGGCACGTTCTCGATCGTCATCGAGAATCGCGCCGCGTCGGCCTCGACCTCGATGCGGTGGGTGTTGCGGTCGAGGATGGGGTCGGCCCAGATCTCGAGCTTGGTCCGATCCGGTCCGATGCCGGCGAGCGAGAGCGCGACCGCGACGTTGAGGTTTGCCGGAAACCCGCGGGCCGCCTCGCGCGGGCTACCGGCAAAAACCTGCATCGGCTCGGTGATCCCAGAGATCTCGATGCCGTTTTCAACGAGATAGGGCGCGCCGACGAGCCCGCGCACGGGCTTGCGGGTAATCATGCGCACCGTGTGGATCGTGCCCTCCGCGGCGGCCGTCACGGCGTCGAGGCCGAGCAGCGCGCCGGTCGGGACGACGATCTGCCCCCCGTGGGCGCGGGCGAGCTCCACGAGGTCCTCGTTGTCAAGGAGCGCCCCGCAGCTCAGCACGACGGCCGTCTTGCCCGCCGTCACGAACGGCCGCACGATCGCAGGGAGGTGCTGGGATGGTGCGCATTCCAGAACAATATCTGCCCGCGGCTCTAGGGCGTCGAACGCGGTGACGACCTCGGGCGGCTCGGCCAGCGCCGCGAGTTCGGTGCGAGCCTTCGCGGCGTCGCGGACCGCGACGGCGGTCAGGCTCAGTCCCGGTATAGCGCCCCCGTCGAGCGCCCGCGCTACGGCGCGCCCGACCGTGCCGAGGCCGGCGATCGCGATGCGGCCGCCTCGGACCGGTGACTTGGATGCTTCTTGCAGCGCCATTCTGGATTCCCATTCAACGCGGCCGGGGAGGCTGGCCACAATCCGTCTGCATCGGCCATGCCGAGGAGCTGAATCGATCGGCCTCTATCAACTCCCGTCGCGGACCAGCGGGAAAAAGCGCGGTCGCACAGAATCCGTTCTGTCGGGCCATCTGTGCCGTCAAATTGGATATTCGTTTATGGCATCAGATCGGCCGATTTAAGTTTGCTTGCGAGTCGCGGGTAGACCTTCAATGTGTTTCCAGCGTAGATCTTCGCCCGGTCGGTGTTGGAAACTTCAGCCGCATCAACATAGCGCTTGGTGTCATCGTAGGCGTGGCCGGTTTCAGGATCAGTGCCGTTCACCGCGCCCACCATCTCCGAGGCGAACAGCACATTCTCATGCGGCACGACTTTGAGCAGCAGGTCGATGCCCGGCTGATGATAGACGCAGGTGTCGAAGTAAACGTTGCGCATCAACTCGGACAGGGGCGGCCTCTTCAGGTCCTGCGCGAGACCTCTGTAGCGGCCCCAATGGTAGGGCACAGCACCACCGCCGTGGGGGATGATCAGGCGAAGCGTCGGGAAATCCTTGAAGAGGTCCGAAGTGACGAACTGCATGAACGCACTGGTGTCCCCGTTGATGTAATGCGCGCCCGTCGCGTGGAAATTGGGATTGGCCGAGGCGCTGACATGCACCATGCCCGGCACGTCCAGTTCCACCATCTTCTCCCAGAGTGGGTACCAGAATCGATCGGATAGAGGTGGATCCGTCCAGTAGCCGCCCGAGGGGTCTGGATTGACGTTGCAGCCGACGAAGCCGAGATCCTTCACACAGCGCTCCAGCTCGGCTATGCAGTTTTTTGGCGAGACGCCGGGTGTCTGTGGCAGCTGGCAGACGCCGACGAAATTCTTCGGCATCAGGCTCGCGACACGGTGGATCATGTCATTCGATACGATCGACCAGTCGAGGCTGGTGCGCGCGGTGCCGATATGGTGGCCCATGCCCCCCGCCCGCGGTGAGAACAGGGCGAGTGAGATGCCCCGCTCGCTCTGAAGCTTCAGCTGGCGCCCGCTCACGCTCTCGCGGATCTCGTCGTCGCTCACTCGTAGACTGGACGGGCTCGGCGATTGAGCGGGGTCGTTGATGGCATCGATCTGACGCTTGCGCCAAGACAACATGGCCGGCGGCTCGGTGGTGTAGTGTCCGTGGCAGTCGATCACGACACCTGTATAGCGGGGCCCCTGCGGCGCTGGCTCGGCGCGCGCGGTGTCCATCGTGATGGCCGCGGCGACAGCTCCAAAGCCCGCGAGGCCGCGGATGAAGCCGCGGCGCGGCAGGCAGCAAGGGCAGGCGGCGGCCCCGGTCGGGTCGGTCGCGGCGATCATCGCGATCCCCCCGCAGAAGCGCGTTGGACCATGTGGGGTTCACCCGGACCTGACAGAGCCGCGAGGGCAGGACGAACGACAATCCCTAAACGTCGTAGCATGCCGGCGCCTCTAGATTTTATGCTTCAATCTCGACCGCACAACTGACGCCGCAAAGTCAAATTCGTCCAGTCGCACGGCTGACACCCCGTCCAGGTTCAGCGACGCATTTGGCCGAATGTCGCTCCCGATGGACCGGCAATCGAAGGAGGTCTGCAACTGAGCTGCCGATGATGTCACGACAACGCGTTCGAACACGATTGACCGGTGACCGTCGCTTCCCGGCACATAGCCGGCGCCCCTGAGCGACCGGCTGGACGCGGCGCCAGAAATCGGCTTGCTGGGGATGTCGGCGCTGGGTTGCCACCGCGATCGGGGCTTATTTTTGCCGCTAAATCCTCAATCAGCAAACGGCTCGCAGTTCGAGAATATGATCTGCGATCGCGCGTCGTTAAATTAATGCGCGGGGTTACAACATAAATCGATGCGTAGGTTTAATATTGATATGAGGCATATGAGATCTATTTTAATAATGCCGATACAAATTTTTAGGCGGAGCCTAACTCTTGGTTGCAGTATTGACTTTTACGATAAATCTAAATTCTTTTGATTGGTCCTGCTGTGCACAGCAGATAGCTCCTCTCGCACCACTTTTGCTCCTCTGAAACCCCTCCTCATCAGAGTGAGGCGTCTCCCAGTCGGGGGGCTCGATATCCGGGGGCCGCCTCGCCGCTTACCCTGCGGGTAGGACAACGCGAGTTTGCAAGCCGAACGGCATTGGTGAAAGGCGATCACCGTGTTTACGTAGGCGGACCGCAAGGTGTGAGGAACGGCTCGCCGCAGATCTCCAGTCCGAGCCAGAGAGCCAGCTGACCGAAACAGCCGGGTCTGATCGGTCGTGTTGGACAGGGTCATGACGCGTCTCCGTCAGAGGGGGACGTCGTTCAGCGCTCCGGCGAGAACCTCGAGGGCTTCATGCCGCCCCTCCGTGGCCGTCTGCCCGCATGCAAACCCCGTCGGTCTGATCCAGCGTCACACCGTCAAAACGGCCGTCGCCGTCGAGACGCCCACAGATGCGAAACGTCTGGTTGGCGGTGAGCGCGGACACGCCCCGGTGCATGAAGTGGCGCGGAACGTGGCCGATCAGCCGGGCGGCCTGGTTCATCAGCAGTGTCGCCTGGATGGGGCCATGCACGACCAAATCGGCGTAGCCCTCCACCTCGGTGGCGTAGGGGCGATCGTAGTGGAAGCGATGACCGTTGAAGGTCATCGCTGAGTAGCGGAACAGCAGCGTGGGTGTCGCCACGACCGACCGTGTCTCTGCGTAATCAGACGGCAGGTCTCGCTGCGGCGTCGATGCCGCGACCGATGAGGCGCCTGGCTTGTCCCGGTAGACGATGTCTTGCTGTTCGCGGATGGCGACGCCGCGCGCCGTCGACACGACATGATCTACTGTTACGAAGCAGAGGCGACCGCTGCGGCCCTCCTTAAAAACGACGTCCCGCACCGTCTCACGGCGCGTCACTAGGTCATCCAGGCGCAGGGCGTCGAGAGTTTCGACCGTGCCACCCGCCCACATCCTTCGGGGAAGTGGCACCGGCGGCAGGAACCCACCCTTGGCTGCGTGTCCGTCCGGCCCGAGGGCGTCGGCCGGCGGCGTTTCGGGCGCCAGACACCAATGGAGCGCCGGCGGAGCGACATCCCCCTCCCCCGCTGCCAGAAGTCGCCCGAACGTGGCGTGGAACTCATCGAAGATGCGCGGCGTGATCCGGTCCGCCTTCTCGCGCGACCGACCGATCCACGACCGTAGAAATTCGACGTCCACCGACTCCGGGGTGCCCGTCATGAGATCTTCCGTCATCGTAAGGTCGGCCTATCGTTCATGGGTCGAGGAGGTCCGATCGGCCAAGCGCCGGGACCGGGCCATAGGTGCGCTCCTCGCCCCGCACGACGGCAGCCGGGGCCGGGAAGGCGACGGGGCCGGTCGGGGTGTTCACGGTGATCCGCCGCAGGTGCGGGTGGCTCGATAGCGCCGCCATGTCGTTGACCGAGGCAAAAGCGGTATCTGCCTCCGTCAGCCGGGCTGTCGCCTGGGCCTCGTCGAGGCCCGCAAAGGCGCGCGCGACCAGGGCGTCGGTCTCGCCGCGGTTGCGCGTGCGCGCGACGTTGGTGGCGAAGCGTTCGTCCTTAGCCACCGCGTCGTCGCACAGAAGCAGGGCGCAGAATTTCACCCATTCCCGGTCGCTCTGGATCGAGATCAGAATCTGTTTGCCGTCCCGCGTTTTGAATACGCCGTAGGGGGCGATGGACGGGTGCGCGAGGCCGACCCGCTTTGGCGACCGTCCACCTTCGTGATGCAACAGTGGCACGGTCAGCCAATCGGCCATCACGTCGAACATCGAGATCCGAATATCGGCGCCGCGGCCGGTAATGCCACGGGCAATCAGCGCTTCCAGGATCGCCGCTTGCGCGGTGGCACCCGTGGCGATGTCCACGATCGAGATGCCGACGCGCGCCGGCTCGTCTGGCCCCCCCGTGATCGAGGACAGGCCGGACTCGGCCTGAATCAGCAAGTCGTAGGCTTTGCGGCTCGCGAGCGGCCCCGTCTCGCCGTAGCCGCTGATCGAGCAGGCGATCAGACGGGGATACTCCACGCACAGGGTCTCGACCCCAAGCCCCATCCGATCGAGGGCGCCGGGCTTGAGGTTCTGCACGAGCACGTCCGCTCCGACGATCAGATCACGCAGTGCGCGTCTGCCCGCGTCCGTGGCAAGATCGAGAGTCCGGGATTCCTTGCCGCGGTTGAGCCACACGAAATAGCTGCTCTGCCCGCCGGCCACGACGTCGTCGTAGCCCCGGGCGAAATCGCCCTCCGGCCGTTCGACCTTGATCACTCGCGCCCCCGCATCCGCGAGACGGGCGGTGCAGAACGGGGCCGCCACCGCTTGCTCGATCGCGACGACGACGAGACCCTCGAGGGGAAGCTGCGCCGACATCAGAATGACCGAGGCAGGCCGAGGATATGCTCGGCGACGTAGGAGAGGATCAGGTTCGTGGAGATCGGCGCGACTTGGTAGAGACGGGTCTCCCGGAACTTGCGCTCGACATCGTACTCCGCAGCGAAGCCGAAGCCGCCGTGAAACTGGATGCAGGCGTTGGCCGCCTCCCAAGACGCTTTCGCCGCGAGGTACTTGGCCATGTTGGCCTGGGCGCCGCAGGGCTGGTGCGCATCGTACAATCGGCAGGCCTCGTAGCGCATCAGGTTGGCCGCCTCGATCTCAATGAAGCTCTCGGCGATCGGGAACTGCACACCCTGATTTTGTCCGATCGGGCGGCCGAAGACGTGGCGCTCCTTGGTGTAGGCCGTGACCTTGTCGATGAACCAGTACCCGTCGCCGATGCATTCGGCCGCGATCAGGGTGCGCTCGGCGTTGAGCCCTGTAAGGATGTACTTGAAACCCTGGCCTTCTTCCCCGATCAAATTTTCGGCGGGGATCTCCAGGTCGTCGAAAAACAACTCGTTGGTCTCGTGATTGACCATGTTGAGGATCGGCCGAACGGTCATGCCCTTTTTCTGAGCCTCGCGCAGGTCGACGATGAAGATCGACATGCCTTCGGACTTTTTGGCAACCTGATCCAGGGGTGTGGTGCGGGCGAGCAGAATCATCAGGTCGGAATGCTGGACCCGTGAGATCCAGACCTTTTGCCCGTTGATCACGTAGCGGTCGCCTTTGCGCACTGCGAGAGTCTTGATGCGGGTCGTATCGGTACCGGCGGTCGGTTCGGTCACACCCATCGACTGGAGCCGCAATTCGCCCTCGGCGATGCGAGGCAGGTACTTGCGTCTCTGCTCCTCCGACCCGTGCCGGATCAGAGTGCCCATGTTGTACATCTGCCCATGGCAGGCACCCGAGTTGCCGCCCGAGCGGTTGATCTCCTCCATGATCACAGAAGCCTCGGTGAGCCCGAGACCTGAACCGCCGTATTCCTCCGGGATGAGAGCGGCCATCCAGCCGGCCTTGGTCAGCGCGTCGACGAATGTCTCAGGGTAGCCACGCGCTTCGTCGATCTTCCGGTGGTATTCCGCGGGGAACTCAGCACAGAGGCTTCGCACCGCATCGCGGATGTCACTGTAGCTGCCGTGATCGATCGTCTGCATGATTCGTTCCCTGGACGTTTTTGATTTCGATGTCCAAACGTTGCCGTCAACGCATCGCATGGGGGCCGGGCACGTCCTGCGTGAGCCTGCCTCCAGTCCCTGGATGTCACGCGCTCACCGACGCCGAACCAGTAACGGCACCGGCATCGAGCGCGTTAATTCAGTCCCGTGCAGCGCTGACCGGCTGGGCTATTGAGCACTCTCATGTCTCAGGAACGGCACGCACGACGTCGATGACCGTCCCGTCTCGGTACTCGACGACGGCTACGATCCGACCGTCGTGGCTTCGGTCTCGGGGCGGAACTGGCGCCAGTTCCGCCGCACGGTTGGCCAATGCGTCGATGGTGGTGAGCGGTAGGCCAGCCGCGTGGAGCCGCTCGGCCAGCTCCGGGCGACGTGGGTTCACGGCGATTCCGCCGTCCGTTACGACGACATCCACCGTCTCGCCCGGCGTGGTGCGCGTGGTGACACGTTCAACCACCTTTGCGTGGCGCCCGGCGGCGAGCGAGGTCGTGATTACGGTCAGCTTGGCGCCCGCCGCGGTATCGGCGTGCCCTCCGGATCCGCCCAGAATAACGCCGTCGGTCCCGGTGGTCACGTTCACGTCGAAGGCGCGGTCGATCTCGGCAGCACCGAGGATCGTGGCATCGATGCGGTTCACGACGCAGCCGCGATTGTGCGGGTTAGCATACATTGAGGCCGACATGGTCTGATGCGCCTCGCTGCGGCGAAAGCTGTCCACCGCCGCATGGTCGAAAGCCTGCACATCCATCAGCGCGCGGAACAGGCCGGCGTCGAACATCTCGACGATGCCCGCCGTGATGCCGCCCGCCGCGAAACTCCCCTGCACACCCCGCTCAGACATGATCCGCCCGAGGTATGCAGCTGCCGCCAGTGAGGCCCCCCCTGCCCCCGTCTGAAACGAAAAGCCGTCCTCCAAGAGGCCGGATGCCGCGATGACTCGGGCGGCCGTTTCTGCGATGCCGAGCGCGATCGGGTTCGTGGTCGCCAGCGTCGTGCCTGAGACGATCTGCGATGGGTCGCCGATCGAGTCCACGGCCACCACGAAGTCGACCCAGTCCTGGCCGATCTCGATCGGCACCGTGGGATAAGGCACGAGGGTGTCGGTGATCGCCACGACGCGTTCGGCCCCTTGAGCGTCCGTCACCGCGTAGCCGAGCGGCCCGCAGGCTGCCCGGCCGACCGCGCCTGTGAGATTGCCGTAGGCGTCGGCGGTGGGCGCGGCGACGAACGCCACGTCGATGCGGAGGTCCCCGGATTCGATGCAGCGCGCCCTTCCCCCGTGCGTGTACATCAGCACCGGACGCGCCAGGATGCCGTGCGAGACTGCCTTCGCCAGGGGCCCGTAGATTGTGCTCGCGGCGAGGCCGGTGACGACCCCGCTGCGGATATGGCCGATCAACGGCGCGTGGACCGGAAAGAGCGCGCTGGCCGCCACGGTGATGTCTCGCAGCCCCGCGCGCGCGACTGCGTCGAGGACGTGGTTGAGCACGCCGTCGCCGTTGCGCAGATGATGGTGGAACGAGATCACCGCGCCGTCGCGCAGGCTGCAGGCGCGGATCGCGGCGTCGATATCGGGCAGGACTTTGTCGGCTCCGGGCCGAGCGGCGTGCACCGTCCGGACGGCACGCCTCAGAGTGCCGAGATTGTCGAAAGCGCCCGTATAGGGCCGGACCGCCCCATAGCCGGCAATCTCGGAGGGAAGCTCACGGACCGTATCGGCCATTAGGTGCTCGCGGACGCCAGGATGTCGGCGGCACGGCGCACCACAGGAGCGTCGATCATGCGCCCGTCGAGTTCGAACGCACCGCGTCCCTCCACCTGCGCAGCGATGTTGCCGGCCACGACGCGGCGCGCCCAATCGATTTCCACCGCCGTCGGTCCGAATCCTTCGTTGAGGATAGCCACTTGCGCCGGGTGCACGGCGAGCGAACCACGGAAGCCGAAGCGTCGGGCCCGCTCCACCGTCGCGCGAAAGGCGTCCAAATCGCGGTAGGCACCGATGCTGTCGATGAAGCCGAGAGGTAAGATTCCTGCGGCCCGCGCCGCCCGCAGGACGGCAAAGCTCGGCACCAGCAACGTGTCGGGGTCAGGCACGCCGCCCATCGCGGCGGCGTAGTCCTCGGGGCCGAGGGTCATGGCCGCGATGCGGGGGTGCGAGGCGATCGCGTCGAGATGCGGGAACGCCGCCGGCGTCTCGACCTGCAGGACGAGGCGTACGCTACCGTGCAGCATACCTCGCTCGGCCTCGATTCCAGTAACTGCGTCAGCCAATTCCGCAACGTAACCGGCATGCTCGACCTTCGGTACGACCAGCGCGGTTAGCCCCGGCACCACCGCGGCCTCAAGGTCGCGCACGAGGTCGCGCAGGCCGTGATTGACCCGGACCATCGCCACTG
The DNA here is from genome assembly GCF_022829425.1 of Methylobacterium sp. J-072. Lineage (NCBI taxonomy): Bacteria > Pseudomonadati > Pseudomonadota > Alphaproteobacteria > Hyphomicrobiales > Methylobacteriaceae > Methylobacterium > Methylobacterium sp. J-072. Next base: position 37,350 of record NZ_JAKSYK010000039.1, read on the forward strand.
CGCCATCGCGGGAGACCGCGCGGATCGCGTCCGCCAGCCGGTCGCGGGCACCGGCTTTTTCGCCGGCCGGCACGGCGTCCTCCAAGTCGAGGACCAGCCCGTCCGCACCGCGCTTGTGCGCGCCGTCAATGAAGCGCGGCACGTGCGCGGGCACGAACAGCAAGGAGCGCCAGCGCGGGGCTGGTTCCGGCGTCGGGGTGCTCATGGGCGTCTCCTCATATCGCCCCCAGCGCCCTGGGCAGCCACAGCGACAGGCCCGGCCAGTAGGTCACGAGGACGAGGAAGGCCAACATGGTCAGCAGCCACGGCATCACGGCGACGGTGAGTTCGGAGATGCCCATATGGGCGATACCGCTCGCGACGTAGAGGTTGAGCCCGACCGGTGGGTGGCACAGGCCGACCTCCATGTTCACCGCCATGATGATCCCGAAGTGAATCGGATCGATGCCAAGCTTGATCGCGATCGGGAACAGGATCGGCGCCATGATCAGCAGGATCGAGGACGGCTCCATCACGTTGCCGGCGATGAGCAGGATGATGTTGACGACAAGCAGGAAGACCAGCGGGCTGAAGTTCATCGCGATGAGCCACGCCGCCATCGTCTGTGGGATGTTCTCCGAGGTCATCAGAAACGAGAACAGCACCGCGTTGGTGATGATGTACAGCAGCATCGCGCTCATGTTGGCGGAGGCGAGCAACACGCGCGGCACGTCGGAGAGTTTCAGGTCCCGGTAGACGAACACCGAGATGACGAAGGCGTACACGGCGGCTGTGGCCGCCGCCTCAGTCGGCGTGAAGATGCCGGCGTAGATGCCACCGATCACCATCACCACGAGGAACAGGCCCCAGGCACTCTCCCGGAAGGCGCGCAGGCGCTCCATCCAGGACGCTTTCGGCATCCGGGGATAGCCGCGCTTCTTGGCAATGATGAAGGTGACGGCAGCCAGCATCGCCGAGAGCACGATGCCCGGCATCACCCCGGCCAGGAACAGGTTGCCGATCGAAGAGTTCGTCGACACCCCGTAGAGCACAAGGATGATCGAGGGCGGCACGAGGATGCCGAGCGCGCCCGAGGTGGTGATCACGCCGGCGCCGAAGCGCTTCGGATAGCCCTCGGCCACCATCGCCGGCAGGATGATCGATCCGATGGCGACCACCGTGGCGACACTCGACCCTGAGACGGCGGCAAAGAGGGCGCAGGCCACGACGCCCGCGAGGCCCAGTCCCCCCGGCCAGTGGCCGACGAGCGACGTGGTGAAGTTGATCATCCGCTTGGCGACGCCACCATGAGCCAGGAAATTGCCGGCCAGGATGAAGAACGGGATCGCCATGATCGAGAAGTTTTCGATCCCGGTGAACAGTTTGAGCGCAACGCTCTCGATTGGCACCTGGGTCAGGGTGAACAGGAATGTCAGCACCGTCAGGCCGAGCGCGATCGAGATCGGCATGCCGGTGAGCATCAGGGCGATGAGCAGCCCGAAGATGATCAGTCCACTCATGCCGGGCCTCCCTCGCGCGCCAACTGGATCGGGTCGACGCCCTCGACGGTTTCGACGCCGTCGACATGGGCGTGATCGCGCGCTGGCAGGTGTCCCGTCCTGTAGAAGGTCCAGGCTACTTGCAGGAAGCGAAAGCACATCAGGTAGGAGCCGAGCGGGATCGCGAGGTAGACGATCCAGACCGGGATCTCCATGTCCGGCGTGGTTTGCTCGGTGTGGCCAATGCGCCAGACGAAGTTGGTCCCAAGCGTTCCGACAATGCCGGTAAACAGCGCGCCTGCTCCAAGGCTGACGAGAACCATGGTGCGACGCGCGCGTGGTGGCAGGCGGTTGACCAGCACGTCCACGCCGACGTGAATGCCGGTGCGCACGCCGTAGGCCGCCCCGAACTTGGCGACCCAGATGAACATGTAGATGCACAATTCCTGCGACCAACCGAAGTCGAGCCGGTCGGTATAGTCTTGCAACGCTGGGATGCCCGAGAGGAAGCGATGCACCACCGTGGCGAAGGTGATGACCGTGGCTGCCGCCATCAGCGTGCCGATCAGTAATTCTTCGAGCCGATCGAGAATCTTGAGGATCATGGTTTCGAGACCCAATAGCGGATTATCGGATCAGTTGTTCGGCGCGCCCTCGGCTTCCTTGTTCAGGGCCGCGACCAGGTCCTTGCCGACGCGCGAGGCCATCTCCTTCTGGACGGGGTTCAAAGCCTTGCGCCACGCGGCGTTCTCGGCCTCGGTCGGGGTGTAGACCTCAGTCTTACCGGTGGAGCGGATGTCAGCGAGCGCCTTCTCGTTCTGCTTGTCGGCGATCTGGTGCTCGTAGTCCGTCGCATCCTTGATCGCGCCCTCGAGCGTCGTGCGGATGTCGGCGGGCAAGCCGTCCCAGAAGCTCTTGTTCACGATCACCGCGTAGCCGACGTAGCCGTGATAGGTCAGGGTCGCGTGTTTCTGCACCTCATTGACCTTCTGCGTGGTGATGTTGGACGGCGGATTTTCCTGGCCGTCGACCACGCCGGTCTGGAGCGCCTGGTAGAGTTCTGAGAACGCCAGCACCTGCGGCAGCGCGCCGACCGCCTTGAACTGCGCCTCGAGCACCTTCGAGGACTGGATGCGAAACTTCAGGCCTTTCACATCTTCCGGTCCGTGCATCGGCCTGTTGGACGTCAGGATCTTGAAACCGTTGTCCCAGTAGCCGAGGCCCTTGATGCCCTTGGACTCCAGCTTCTTGAACAGGCCCTGGCCGATGGGACCATCCTGTACCTTCCGCAGCACCTGCTCGTTTGGAAAGATGTAGGGGAGATCGAAGGCCTCAAATTCCTTGACGCCGAGCGGCCCGAATTTGCTCGTGGACGGCGCCAGCATCTGCACGGCGCCGAGTTGAAGCATCTCGACCTCTTCCTTGTCTTTATAAAGCGTGCTGTTCGGGTAGATCTCGACCTTGACCGCACCCTTAGTCCGCTCTTCGGCGAGTTGCTTGAAACGCTCCGCACCCTGACCCTTGGGCGTGTCTGTCGTCACGACGTGGCTGAATTTGATGACGATCGGGCTCTGCGCTGCCGCCGGCGCGACGAGGGCGAGCGCACAGGCAAGCGTGCTTAAAATGTGGGCTATCATCAACGCCTCCCGATGTGATTCCGCGTCGTCGCGCGGGTTGTATTTTGGATAGCCTTACAGCTGACAAAGCATGGGGCAAGTCCTAATGCCTGCCGCGCGCTGACGGATCGCGCGCATTCTCTAGGGTGCAAATCATGGTATTGACGATGACGGTATATATTTGGCGTAAATCATAAGTGCCCTCGATCCGTCGTGGAGGGGGGCGGCGTGGCGGCGAGAGCTAGGCTGATGCCCACCGATGCCGGCATCACCGTCGCCCTCTCGCTCTCGGAACCTTCGCTTCTGGAACCCGAGGTCTGGCCAAAACCAGTCTCCAGCGGACGCGCGGGGGACAGCTGTATTTGTCTGACGGGCCTTGCTTGCCCAAGTTTTCGTCAGGCGTCGGTGCGATATTTTTGCGATTGAGCCCTCATTCGGCACCAAGTCGAGCGGTGAGTTTGAGTCAGTGTCAAACGACCTCCGCTGATTTGGCGCCGAATCCCGGCGACCATCTGCAAAACAGCCTACCAGGCGGTCGTTCCGCCATCGGCTGTGAGCACGCTGCCGACGACGAACGCGGAATCGTCGGAGGCGAGGAAGAGAATGGCCCTGGCGATCTCGTCCGGCCGTCCCATGCGTCCGATCGGTGCTCGCCCGTCCAACTCACGCTGCATCGCCGCCGGATCTGGGGCAGCGGCTAGCATCTTGTCGAAGTACGGCGAGAAGATCGTCCCCGGGGCGATGCAATTCACCCGGATGTTCTGATCGATGTGGTCGAGCGCCATGGCCCTGGAAAGGGCGACCACGCCACCCTTCGAAGCGACGTAGGCGGCGCGGTCGCGAATGGCCGCGCTCGCGGTATACGAGCCGGTGTTGACGATGACGCCGCCGCCCTGTTTTTCCATCAGCGGGATGACCGTCCTGGCGCACAGAAAGACGCCCTTGAGATTGGTGGCCATCAATGCGTCCCAGGCTTCCTCCTCGGTTTCGACGACCGAACCACGTGCCCCGTATCCTGCGTTGTTGACGAGAATATCGATCCGACCGTGGCGTGCGACGGCCTCTGCGACCCCCGCCGTTACCTCGGCCGCACGCGACACGTCCATCTCAACGGCGGTGGCGCGATCTCCGATATCCCGTGCTGCCTGTTCGGCAGCCGCGCCATCGCGGTCTGCGATGACGACAGCTGCTCCCTCCGCGGCGAAGAGCGACGCGGTCGCACGGCCGATGCCGCTCGCGCCGCCGGTAATCAGAGCGACCTTGTCGACGAGGCGCATGAGGCAGATCCTAGCTCTTCAGGTACGGGCAGCGGGTCTCGGATAGGGGCTGCATCGCGTTGCTGCCGGCGATGTGTCCGGTTAACTTGTAGTAATCCCAGGGGCGTGCCGACTCCTTCGGGGATTTTACTTCGACGGTGTAGAAATCGTGGATCAGCCGACCGTCCGGCCTGATCTCGCCATCGCTGACGAACACGTCGTTGACGCGCGCGGCGCGCATTGTTTCTGCGACGACACGGCCGTCGTCGGAGCCAGCTTTCGCGATGCCGCGCAGGTAGTGGAGCACGGAAGAATACACGCCGGCCTGGATCTGGCCGGGCATGCGTTTGGACCGCTGAAAAAAGCGCTGGCCCCAAAGCCTACTTTCGTCGTTGCGGTCCCAATAGAAGCCGGTCATGAGCAGCAGACCTTTGGCTTGCTCGAGGCCCAGGGCGTGTATGTCGCTGATCACCGCCCCTGGGAGAAATAGTTTCTGGTGAGACGTGATTCCAAACTCGTTCGCCTGTTTGACGCAATTTATCGTATCGCTTCCAGCATTCAGAAGCCCGATAACCTGCGCTCCTGATCCCTGCGCCTGCAGAAGGAAGGACGAGAAATCAGGGGAGGCGGTCGGATGCTGCGCGCTCCCCAAGACTCGTCCCCCTGCACGCTCGACGCTCCGGGTCAGATCTGCGCGCATCTGATGGCCGTAGGCATAGTCGGCAACGATCAGGAACCACGTCGTCTTACCCTGATCCATGAGGATGCGGGCGGGGCCAACAGTGTTGGAGTAGGTATCGAGAACCCAGAGGAAACCTGTCTTGGAGCAGCCTTCGTTCATCAGTTGCCCGCTCGCCGGTCCGCATAAGAGCGTGATCTTCCCACGATCCGCAGCAAGGTGCTGGACAGCCAAAGCGACGGATGAGTTCGGCAGATCGGCGATTGCGCCAACGCCCTCCACATCAAACCATTGCCGCGCGATGCCGGCGCCGACATCCGCCTTATTTTGATGATCCGCTGAGATAATCTGAATCGGCCGGCCGAGTACTGTGCCGCCAAAATCTTCGGCCGCCATCTGGGCCGCAATGATGCAAGTCGGACCACTGTAATCCGACAGTGAGCCGGACAGGTCGCTCAGGACGCCTACCTTGATCGGGTCCGCCGCCGAGGCCGGCCCGGTGAGCAGCGCCGGCATGCACAAACTGCTCGACGCCCCGGCCAGCACAGTGCGACGCGTCAAGTATCGGCGTTCCGCCACCATCGGTGACCCTCCCGTGAGAAGCGCCGATTCCGGCTATTCACACTGACCTACCAGCTGTATGACTGTATGACAATACGCTCGAGGAGAGGCTCAGTGAGATCTCGGTCCGCCGTTCTGCGCGCCACGCCATGCGCGAAGCCCTATGCGCAGACCTTGCCCTTGACGATTGAGGATATCGAACTCGACGATCCGGGGCCGGGAGAGGTGCTGGTGCGCGTTGCAGCGGCCGGACTGTGCCATTCGGACCTCTCGGCCATGAACGGCGATCGCCCCCGGCCCGTCCCGGTGGCTCTCGGGCATGAGGCGTCAGGCGTCGTGGCCGGCCTCGGTGCGGGCGTCGACGATCTTAAGGTTGGCGATCATGTGGTGATGTCGTTCCTGCCGACTTGCGGTGTCTGCGGTCCCTGCGCGGAAGGGCGTGGGGCACTGTGCGAACCGGGGCACGCAGCAAACGGGCGCGGTACGCTGCTGTCTGGGGCGCGGAGATTTCACTGCGACGGCATCGAGCTCAACCATCACAGCGGTGTCTCGGCCTTCGGCGAGCATACTGTCGTCTCACGGCGCTCGGTCGTGCGGATAGGCCAAGACATCCCCCTCGTCGAGGCTGCCTTGTTCGGTTGTGCGGTCATGACGGGCGTGGGCGCCGTCGTGAACACTTGCGCAGTGCGCCTCGGCGAGAGCGTAGCCGTCGTCGGACTCGGTGGTGTCGGACTCTCGGCCGTGCTTGGAGCGGTGGCGTGCGGCGCCAATCGCATCGTGGCGATCGACCTTTCGCCGGCCAAGCTTGACGTAGCGCGCGAGATCGGCGCGACGGATGTGTTCTTGGCTGATGCGCCCAACGTCGTCGAGGCCGTCCGGGACCTAACGGGGGGCGGGGTCCACCATGCGGTGGAGATGGCGGGCTCGGTTCAGGCCTTCGATCTCGCGCTGAATGTCACACGCCGCGGCGGCACCACAGCGACGGCGGGACTGGCGAATGCCGCCCAACGGTTCCAGATCCCGCCGCTGGCTCTCGTCGGCGAGGAGAGAGTCATCAAGGGCTCGTATATGGGCAGCTGCGTGCCTTCCCGCGATATTCCCCGCTTCGTCGACCTATGGCGTCAAGGTCGCTTGCCGGTGACGCGGCTTTTATCGAGCACGGGACCGTTGATCGATATCAACGCGGCATTCGACCGGCTCGACCGAGGCGAGGTGATCCGACACCTCGTTGTCATGTGAGGCGGCCTGTAGACAATCGCTACGTGTCAGCCATTGGAAACGAAGGATATTTGACCCCGTGGCCCGTCGAAGAGGATGGCACGCCTGGACCCGTACTCCCCACCCAGGCATCGTAGCGCACTGTGACGGATTGAATGTCGATGAATGATACTCTGCGGGTAGTCCCCACGCCCATGCGGCGGCAGGTCGAGGAGGGGCTTCGCTCGGCGATCGTGAGCGGGCGCTTCCTGCCCGGAGAGCACCTGTCCGATCGCGTACTCTGCGAGTTGACGGGGGCCAGTCGTAGCGTAGTGCGAGAGGCCGTCCGACTGCTTGAGGCGGAGGGGCTGGTCACGGTGCAGCCCAACCGCGGCCCGTTCGTCGCGCATCTCTCCGTCGAGGAAGCCTCGCAGATTTACGAGCTACGCAGCGTACTGGAGGCGTTGGCCGGTGAAGGGTTCGCGTTGCGTGCGACCGACGAGGAGCGCCGTGCGTTGCGAGAGGTCTTCGAGGAACTCGCGCGCTGTGGGCCAGACACTGAGCGGGAGACCCTGCTTGCGATCAAGCAACGGTTCTACGGAGGGCTGCTGAAGGGCGCGCGCAATGCCTACGTCGCCCGCATGCTTGAGCAGTTGATGAACCGCAATATGCAACTGCGCGCGATGTCGTTGTCGGATCCAGGGCGCCTGCCTTGGACGATCAAGGAGATCCGGCGGGTCGTCGAGGCGATCGAGCGACGCGATCCCAACGAGGCATTCATTGCGTGCCGTGAGCACGTGCAACGGGCTGCAGACGTAGCGCTTCGGATCCTGCGAGCGCAGCGAGACATCCCCTTGAGTGGGCCATCTGGCAGCGACTGAGAGCGAGCGCGTGCCCCGGTCTGATCGCCTGCCGGGAAGGGAGCTCGATGCTCAGGCGACGTATGTGCCGTGAATGGCCGCAAAGCGCGACATCCACGGCCGCCACGTTCAGGCGGGCCCGACGGGCTCACCCGAAACCGCGCCCTCAGCCTTCAGCACCTCGTGTGCGGCTTTGAAGGCATCGAGGCCCGCAGGGATGCCGCAATAGACGGTCGCGTGAAGCAGGATTTCTTTGATTTCCTCCACGGAGACGCCGTTGGCGAGCGCGCCCTTCACGTGAAGTTTCAACTCAGCTGGCTTGCTGAGCGCGGTGAGCATCGCGAGGTTGAGCATGCTGCGCGTGCGCCGATCGAGGCCGTCGCGCGTCCAGGCGTAGCCCCAGCACCACTCGGTCGTGATGCGCTGAAACGCCATCATGAAATCGTCGGCCTTGGCGAGCCCGCCATCGACGTATTCTGCGCCGAGTACGGCGCGCCGCACCGCCAAACCCTTCTCGAACTGTTCGCTCTCAGCCATCACACCCGCTCCACACCACAGACCGTTCGAACAGTCCGCAATCGCATACTGTATGTCAATAAGACAAATGCGATCGGTGCTTCAGTCGGATGTCGCGCTCGTGGCGCGACAGCGATTACTCGTCTCGCGTGACATCGTTTCACGGCACCGGTCGCTCAGCGGGGAATCGCGCTGGATTGCAGCATTCCCATCGGCGCCTCCGCGCCGATACGGGCTCGGTATGGACTGCATGTCCGTGAACACTAGGCAGATGGCGGCACGTGAAGTTGAACGGCCTCGACGTCAGGGCGGACGAGGCGTGGATAGCGCGCCATCACCAGTGGATCGTGTCCCGGAATGATATGCGCTTCGCTTTCGGCAAGTTCATGGAGGCGCGCCCAGCTCTCGGCCATCGCCGCCACGTCAACGACGATCGGGTAAGGATTTCCGGTCTCCATATTGGCGTAATAGTGCGCGGCGTCGGAGGCCAGCACGACGGCGCCCCGGACGGTCTCGACGCGCACGCATTGCAAGCCGCGGGAGTGGCCTGGGACGAGGTGCACCGACACGCCGGGAAAGAGCGTTGCGTCGCCGTCGGTGAAGCGCACCCGGCCGGCGTAGACCCGCCGGACCATCTCAACCACGTCTTCAACCGCGAAAGCGTTGCGTAGCCGGCCGTGACACATGCAGCGGCCGGTAGCGTAGGCCATCTCCGCGTCCTGGAGGAGAAATCTCGCCGCGGGAAACGCCGCCAGATTGCCCGCGTGGTCGTAGTGCAAATGCGTGATGATGACGTCGGTGACGCTTCCTGGCTCGACGCCGACCGCACGCAGCGCATCGCCCGGGTGCTGCAGCAGGACCCGGCCCCGGGCACGGGCTTCCGCCTGACCAAAGCCCGTATCGACGAGGATCGTTCGCTCGTCGGAGCGCAGCAACCAAACAAAATAGTCCATCGGCATTGGCGTATCGTGCGCGTCTCGGCTGCCATCCGGTGGGAAAATGAAGTTTTCGTGCGCAAATCTGGCATGGGTGGCGTAACGGATCGCAAGGACTTCGTAGGTCATCGTTCTCTCAACCCCCCCTTCCTCGCCTGAAACAGAGCCGCCAGGCTGGGCCTTAAATTCGTGTGATCGTGGGCCTTTGGGTCTGCCCCGTGGGTCAGCGTGTTGGCGAAACGCCAGAGGCAAGCCCCCAACCCAAATGTGACCACCGTGCTACCCCGCGGACGCGAGCCTCTGCAGTCGACAATCCACACTGTCTTACAATCAGATTGACGGAGTGTCGATTGACGCGCTGCGACCGGTTTGACAGTGTGCCGGTCAACGATGGGCCGAACACGGACCACTGGGAGGACCACAATGTCGGACAATGCCGCCGGAGATCGGCGTTTGCGGCTCGACCGGAGGCAGTTGGTTGGCGCGCTGGGCGGAGCGGTCGCGGCGCCCTTCCTGATCCGGAGCGCGCAGGCTGCTTCAGCGGTTAGCATTGGGGTTATTCTGCCCCTGTCCGGAGCGAATGCTCAGTTCGGGGTCAATTCCCGGAATGGCATCCAGCTCGTTGCAGATCAGATCAACGCGGCCGGCGGTATCAAGAGCCTCGGCGGCGCTCGGATTGAACTCGTCGTGGCGGATGCCACCTCGACGCCGACGCAGGCCGCGACAGTTGCGCAGCGCATGATCACCCAGAACCGAGTTTCGGCGATCCTCGGCGCATTTGCGTCGTCGCTGACACTCGCAATTTCCGAAGTGACGGAGCGACGCGATATCCCGCTCCTGACGATGTCGTTCTCGGACCAGATCACCGAACGCGGCTTCAAGAGCGTGTTTCAGGTCGTCGCCAAGGCTTCCATGATCGGCGCAGCTCAGTTCGATGGAACGCTTGCGATCGCGAAAAAGGCCGGGACCGACCTGAAGCAGGTCGCGATCCTGTTCGAGGATACCGCCTACGGGACATCTCAGGCCGGCGGGCTACGCAAGGCTGCGGCGAAGGCCGGCGTGCAGGTCGTGATGGACGAGGGCTACCCGCTCGGCATCACCGACGTGACCCCGCTGATCAATAAGCTGCGCACATCCGGTGCCCAGGCGGTGTTTCCGGTCTCCTACCTCAACGACAGCCTGCAGATCATTCGGGTGATGCGCCAGCAAGGGCTGACCATCCCGGCGATCGGCGGCGCGGCGGGCTACGTCATTCCGGACTTCAAGAGCGGTCTCGGAGAGTACGCGGAGGGCATTCTCTCGATCAGCCCCGCAAGCTGGGACCAGGATCCTGCACTGACCGACGCGTTCAGCAAGCGCTATGGCTACTTCATGGTGCACGAGGCGCTGGAGCACGCGGTCTGCCTCGACGTATTGGCGCAGGCCTTGGAGAAGGCCGGCAAGTCGGACCCGGCCTCCCTGCGCGATACCCTACACGGCACGCGTTTCGATGGCGGCTGGACCAAGGTGATGACCGGAGGGGCCGTCCAATTCGATGCGGCCGGTCTGAACACGTTGGCTGAGCCGTTGATGGTGCAATGGCGGGGCAAGGAGCCCGTCACCGTTTGGCCGGAGCGGTTCGCCAAGGCTCAGCCGGTCTGGAAAGCCTGACGTGGCGCTCATCCAGGCCATTCTCGACGGGATAATGATCGGCGGCGTCTACGCCGTGACCTCGATCGGTCTGACGCTGGTGTTCGGCGTGATGGGCATCATCAACTTTGCCCAGGCCGAATTTCTCATGCTCGGCATGTTCATCGCGTGGTTTGCCTGGGCCAAGCTCGGGCTCGACCCGCTGATCGGCGCCTTTCTGGCCTTCGGGCTCGTCTTCCTCTTCGGCCTCGCCGTGCAGCACTGGCTGGTCCGTCGGGTGATGCGTGCGCCCGAAGTCGCGCAGATCTTCCTGACAGTCGGCTTGCTGATCGTTCTGGAGAACGCCGCGCTGCTCGCCTTCGGCTCAGATTTCCGCTCGGTATCGACACCCTACCAAACCGCCGCTCTCCGGCTCGGGCCGCTGTTCATCAGCGTGCCCTATCTCGCCGCCTTCGCGATGTCCGCACTCAGTGGCCTGGGGCTGTGGTGGTTTCTGCGGGTGAGCTGGTTCGGTCGAGCGATGCGGGCGACAGCCCAAGACCCGATGGCGGCGCGGTTGTCGGGCATCGACGTCGACCGGATGCGTCGCCTCGCTTTCGGCCTCGGTGTCGGACTCTCCGCCTTCGGAGGCGCGGTGATCCTGCCGTACCTGACGGTCTATCCCACGGTCGGCAGCCAGTTCACGGTCTTGATGTTCACGGTGGTGGTGCTCGGTGGCCTGGGCAGCGTGGCGGGCGCCGTAGTTGGTGGCCTCGCGGTCGGGGTGATCCAATCGCTCTCGGGACTCGTCTTCCCGATCCAGCTTCAGAACCTCGTGCTGTTCGTGGTGTTCATCGCGGTCCTAGCGGTTCGCCCCGAGGGTCTTCTGGGGAAGGCGCGATGAGCGTTTTCGCCACGTCCCTGCCCTCAGCGGGAGCGCCGATCTCACGGCGATTTGTGCCCGCGGCTGCGCTCGCGGCTGCGCTGCTCGTGCCGCTCGCGCTCGACGGCGACGGCTACGCGATCCGCGTCATCGCCCTGGTGTTCCTGTTTGCGGCACTGGGCCAGAGCTGGAACATCGTCGGGGGGCTCGCAAACCAGATCTCGCTCGGGCACGCGGCCTTCTTCGGGATCGGTGCTTACACCTCGACGCGACTCCTGATCGACTTCGGTCTGTCGCCCTGGTTCGGGATGCTCGCCGGAGGCGTCCTCGGGGGAGCCGCCGCCGCCTTGATCAGCCTCCCGACGATGCGTCTTCGTGGCCACTATTTCGCCCTCGCCACCCTCGCCTTCGGGGAGGTCATGCGCGTCGTCGCCAACGCCTGGACCGGCCTGACCGGCGGCCCCGTCGGCATTTCCGTTCCCTATTCTGCGCCGGGGCTGTGGATGCTGAGCTTCAAGGGCACGCTCCCGTTCTACTATCTGAACCTCGCCGCGCTCGTGGGGGTGACGGCGGTGTTTGTCGGCATCCGCCGCTCGGCCTTCGGCTACCGACTCCGCGCCGTGCGAGAGGACGCGAGCGCCGCCGAGGTCGTTGGCGTCGACACCGCGCGTATCAAGATCCAGGCGGCCGTGATTTCCGGGGCGTTGACCGCGATGCTCGGCACGCTCTACGCCCAGATGAACTTCTTCTTCGATCCAGACGCGGTGTTCGGCGCGGCGCCGATCTCGGTGCGCATCGCCCTCATCGCGATTGTGGGTGGCATCGGTACGGCAGCGGGCCCGATCCTCGGTGCGATCCTGATCGTGTCGTTGGAGGAGATCGCCAACGTACTGCTCTCGGGTCAGGTCGCCGGACTGTCGAACCTCGTCTACGGCCTGATCCTGATCTCGGTGATCATGATCCAGCCGCACGGACTCGTCGCCATGGGCCCGGTGTTCCGGTGGCCCTGGCGCGTCCCCGCCGTGGATGCACCGAAGTGACCGCGCCGGGCATGCCGATGAGCCCGATCCTGGAGTTGCGCGGCGTCGGCAAGCGCTTCGGTGGGCTGCAGGCGCTTCAAGATGTGAGCTTTGAGGTCCAGCCCGGTGAGATTTTGGGTCTGATCGGCCCGAATGGCGCCGGGAAAACCACCCTGTTCTCGACACTGGTCGGCCTGCACCGGGCGGATGCCGGGACGATCCAGCTGGAGGGCCGGAATCTCGTCGGGCTCAAACCCCACCGGATCGCACGGCTCGGTCTGACCAAAACCTTCCAGAACGTCGCGCTGTTCATGGACACGGACGTTCTCGACAACGTCGTCATCGGCGCCTTGCTGCACCACCCGTTGCCCGAGGCACGCGTCCGCGCTCTCGCCTGCCTGGAGCGCGTCGGGCTCGCCAGTATCGCGCACAAACGGGCAGGCGACCTCTCGTTTCCCGAACGCGCCCGCGTCGAGGTCGCCCGTGCCCTGTCGACCGAGCCGAAGTTGCTCCTGCTCGACGAGGTCATGGCGGCGTTAAACGCCGTGGAGATGGCGGAGATGATGGACCTGATCCGGGCACTGCGTGCGGACGGGCTCACCGTCATCGTGGTCGAGCATCACATGAAGGCGATCATGGCGCTGTGCGACCGCATCGTCGCGCTGAGCTTTGGCCGGCTGCTGGCGGTGGGTTCGCCAGACGAGATCGTTCGACACCCCGATGTCGTCACCGCATATCTTGGGCGCGCCTATGCCGAGTGAGGCCGTCGACCTCCTGAACGTGCGCGACCTCCATGCCGGCTACGGCAAGGCGGACATTTTGCACGGCGTCTCCCTGCGCGTCGGCGCGGGCGAGTTCGTCTGCGTCATCGGAGCCAATACCGCGGGCAAAAGCACGCTTCTGCGGGCGATCTCCCGCCTCGTGCCCCGGGCACGTGGGGCTATCAGCTTTTGCGGCACCGACCTGATGTCTATGCCGGCCCACGCCGTGCCGGCGCTCGGCATCGCCCACGTGCCCGAAGGGCGTCACGTCTTCGGTGACATGACGGTCGAGGAGAATCTGTGGCTCGGCGCGTTCAGCCGGCGGCGGGAACCGAGCCTCGGCGAGCGGATCGAGACGGTCTACGCCCTCTTCCCCCGGCTCGCCGAGCGGCGCAGGCAGCGCGCCGGCTCGATGTCGGGGGGCGAGCAGCAGATGGTGGCCCTCGGGCGCGCGCTCATGCTCGCCCCGGGTCTGCTGATTCTCGACGAGCCAAGCCACGGACTCGCGCCGATCGTCGTCGAGGAACTGCACCGAGCCCTGTCCGACATACACGCCCAGGGAACCGCCATCCTCTTGGTGGAGCAGAACACGGCGCTCGCCCTTGATGTCGCAAGCCGGGGCTACGTCTTGGAGGCTGGTCGCATCGTGATCGAGGGGACCGCGGAGATGTTGCGGACCAACTCGCAGGTGCGAACCGCCTATCTCGGGATCTGAGCGCCGGATGTCCCATCTCCCTTTCCAGGCTGCCGTCAGAACAAATGACCATCCGGCCGAGGGGGCGGTGCGTTTGGCTGTCTCCTGGGCAACGGGCTGAGGGACCGAGATGCTGGATTTTATCGCGACGCTGACAGCGCGCCTGCCACGCGCCCTAGACGATCCCGAGTTGCGGGCGTCGGCGCGTGGCCTGGACGCGCGCGTCCAGCTCGCGTGCGGCGACGCGGCGGTCGACCTCGTGTTCGCGCCCGATACGCCGACGCGATGGTGTGATTCCGCCGGCGGCGTTGTCGACGTCGCTCTGACCGCGCCGCCGGCCGTTTGGGAGGCCGCCCTGGCGCGGGTGCCGCCGCCGCGGCACCAGTCCTTTACCGCCCTGCAACTGGCAAATCCCGACGCGACCGTGTCGGGCGACCCGTTGCGGGTGGCACAGGCGCGCCCGGCCCTGGAACGGTTGCTTGAGGTCCTGCGGCTGGTGGCAGGACCGGTCACCACCGGTGGTTCGCCGCCTCAGCCGGTCGCCCGGGATATGGGCCAGGTGATCGGACGCTACGTGTCCCTGATCACTCAGGAGGGGCCGTGCGAGGTCTTTTTTGAGACGGCGGGCTCTGGGTCACCGGTGGTATTCCTGCACACCGCCGGGGCGGATTCGCGGCAGTACGGCGCGTTGCTGTCGGACGTGGCATTGGCGCGGGACTGGAAGCTCCTGGCATTCGATTGCCCCTTTCACGGGCGATCGCTGCCACCCCTGGATTGGGACGGGGGCGCGTATCGTCTCGACAGCGTACGCTACGCTTCGTGGGTCACGACGTTTCTGGAGACCGTTGTGTCGGCGCCAGCGATTCTGGTCGGCTGCTCGATGGGTGCGGCGATCGCCTTGACGGTCGCTGCCGACCGCCCCGACCTGCTGCGGGGAGTCATCGCTCTGGAAGCGCCGCTGCGCTCATCGGGGCGCCGCAACCCCTATCTCGCCCATGCGGCCGTCTCAGGGGGAATGCACAACAGCGCCTACGTGCGCGGTTTGATGAGCCCGACCAGCCCGGAAGCGTGGCGGCGGCGCGCCGCGTGGATCTACGCGCAGGGTGGACCGGGCATTTATACCGGCGATCTGGCCTTCTACAGCGACGAGTTCGACGGGGCCCGGGTCGCGCCGCGAATTGATGCGGGCCGGCTTCCGGTCCACCTCCTCACCGGGACCTACGATTACTCGGCCACCACCGACGATGGTGCGGCGCTCGCGGCCCTCATGCCGGGCAGCGGTTTTCACGAGATGCCGAACCTCGGACATTTCCCGATGTCCGAAAACCCGGACCTGTTCCGCCCTTACTTCACGCGGGCACTTGAGGCGATCCGGGCTGCCGGCTGACGAATAGCAGATCCATGGAGGAGAGAACGATGGCGGACCACAAGATCATGCCACCCGCGACGCTTGGGTTTATCGGCCTGGGTAAGATGGGACTTCCGATGGCCGTACGGTTGATCGAGGCCGGCTACGCCGTGCGCGGCTACGATCCAGCCCAGCAGGCCCTCGACAACCTGGTCGGCGCTGGCGGCACGGCATGTACGTCCGCCGCGGCAACGGCGGCGGGCGCGGCGGCGGTGATCACCATGTTGCCCGATGGCGATACCGTGCGCCGCGTGGTTCTCGACGACACCGATCCGGTCGGCACCGCGATGACCCGGGGCGCAGTCTTGATCGAGATGAGCTCCTCGGCCCCACTCTCGACCCGGGCGCTCGGGGAGAGACTGGCGGGGGCTGGGATCGATGTCGTCGATGCGCCGGTCTCGGGCGGTGTGAAGAAAGCTGTCGCCGGTACCTTGTCCATCATGGCAGGCGGCGAGCCAGCAGTGATCGAGCGCATCACGGGCGTGCTGGACGCGATGGGCGGCTCCATGTTCCGAACCGGCGCCTTGGGTTCAGCGCATGCCATGAAGGCGCTCAACAACTACGTCTCTGCCGCCGGGTTGATCGCCGCCTGCGAGGCGGTGCAGATCGGCGCTGCGTTCGGCCTCGACCCAGAACTGATGACGGATATTTTCAACGTCTCCACCGGGCGCAACAATTCCACTGAGAACAAGCTCAAGCCCTTCATCATCACGGAAGCCTACAATTCGGGCTTCGGGCTCGCGCTCATGACTAAGGATATCGGTATCGCGGTTGATCTCGCCAAAGAGCTGGCGCGGCCCGCACCCTTTTCCCAAGATGTCGTCGCATTCGCCCGCCGCGCTCTGGAACAGCTGGGCCCCGCCGCCGATCATACCGAAGTCGATCGTTATCTCAAGAACTTGGCCGCCAAAGCTGTTGGTGAGCCTCGTGCGTCAGCACAAACCCTTAAGTCATAGTGACACCAGGAACGCCGCAACGGTACCCCCTCACTGTTGCCCCTTAAAAGGGTCAGAGGTGCTGGTTAGGGCCGGGTCCTCGCAGTGCTACGCCAGAGACTGCGGCCGGGAAGGCTCCGCGAGGCTCACTGCGGAACGGCGCCGATCTCCCGCAGATAGATTGCGGTCGCCGGATGCAGCCACGCGGCCGGCACATTCGAGACCAGGTTGCGCGGATCGCTCTCGTGTCCCTGTGCATAGTGGCGCGCCAGCGTGTTCCGCCCCTGATCGATCGCCCGCACGAGGCGCGAGACGAAGGCGTCATCGAGCCCTGGCCGGCCTAAAATGAAGCTCCAGGAACCGACGGTCTCGAGCGCCCTGTCCTGTCCCTTGAACGAGCCCGCCGGGACGGTCAGGCGTCGCAGCGACGAGCGGAGCGCGAGGATCTTCGGGACTGCTTCCGGCGCCGGGCCGAAGAAGCGGGCGCCGCCGGGCGCGTCCGCGAGGGTCTTGAAGCCTGGCCAACCGAGGCTCGCACCCCACAAGGCAGCCGCTCGGCCATCGCGGACTTGAACGGCGCCATCGCCGGCATCGTCGAGAAGGATCGGGCGGATGTCATGCTCGGGATCGATGCCTGAACCCAGGAGCACGGTGCGCCCCATCAGCGTAAAGCCGGAGGCTCGCGTGCCGAGCGCGACGGCGCACCCGCGCAAGTCCTCCACGCCGTGGATCGGGCTGGCCTTCGGGACCACGAACAACCCGGGCGATGCGTCGATCGGGGCGACGACGGTCAGCCCGGACCCAGAGGTTGGCTGAGCATTCAACGCGTCGAAGGCGTACTCCCCCTGCACGAGGGCCAGATCGAGCTTGCCTTCCCGCAGCAGCGCGAGGTTTTCAGTCGAGCCCTTTGTGATGCGAGGCTCGATCGTCAGACCGGGATCAACCTCGTTGACTGCTGCGACGAGCGCGCGACCGAAGGCGGGGAACGAGCCCCCCGGCGTTGCCGTGCCAAGTACGATACGTCTGGTCGCTTCGCCCTCCTGACCCCGGCTCGATGTTGGGGCGAGGGCCAGACATGCTAGGAGAAGACGGCGTGAGATCACGATAATCGGCCTTCCCGTGGATAAGCCAGACCGAACTACGCGACCGTCCCTGGACCGCACCGCGTCTTGTGCCTCGCACCACCATCTTGATGGCGGTGCCCCGGCCCTGCTCAGGAGGCCGAGATACGTGCCTAAGGTTGAGCGATAGGTCCGGTCGGTGATGGCCCCAGCCTGTCGGCCGCACAGGAGGGAGCAGATGATCTTGAAACTAACGGAGTGGTCGTCACACCGCCTCACTCAGAACGAGCTGCCACGGCGCAATCGCCCCCTGCCCTAACTGGCCGCGGACATACCGATCCATCTTCCTAGTCCATGTGTACGAGGAAACGTGCGATCGCATCGTGAATCATCGCGACGATCTGCGCCTCCCGTCGCTCAAATTCCTCGAGCAGTCCTGAGACCGCAACGGCGAGGGGACGGCCCTTGCGGTCGATGCGGTTGGGTAGTGGCACCGCGATCGACCCGGCACCGGACGTGACGAGGCCATGAGAAAAGAAATGGCCGTCCTGCCGCAAACGGGCCACGTTGGCCAAGACGGCTGAGACCTGAATCGGGGGTTGCTCGGGCGGGGCCTCCGCGTTCGTGCGCCGCACAAGTGGGCCGATCTCGGCATCGGGGATACCGGCGAGAAGCGCGGTGCCGGTCGCCGACCACACCACAAGTCGGCGCGTGCCGGGTGGGACGTGAAAGCGCATCGCGGTTCGCGCCTGCAACACGTGGACGTACTGCGAATAGATGGTGTTGCGTGCCGCCAGGATCACCGTGCCGCCCGTGCACTCGGACAGATGCTCGAGCATGCGCACGAGACTACCGTCGCGCACCGGCCCCTTGTCGAGCCACGCGCCCAGCAGCGCGACCCGCGGCGACGGCAGGAAGCTGCGGCTATCGGCGTCGTAATCGAGATAGCCGAGTTGGGCGAGGCTCTTCAGAAGCATCGAGGTTGAGGATTGCGGAAAGCCTAGGCGCTCGGCAATCTCCGAGACCCGAGCTTCGCGCTGAAGCTCGTCGAACAGCTCCAGGATCTGAAGCACGCGGCCCGCGGATTTCACGAAAGCCAAGGAGGGACCGACTGCATCGGCCCTAACTAAGAGGTCCGTGCTCGAACCCGCTCCGGTCTTTACCCGAGGCGTGAAGCGGCCGGGGCCAATCATACCCAGCTCCAGGCCGGTAGTGCGAGGAGGCTGTGAACGGCCGCGAACGTGATATCCGCGCACCGTGAAGCCCACGAATAGACTGCCCGCCCGGCAATCATTTGAGTCGCCCGCAACTCGAACGAACATGGCGTCTGCGGTGCGACTTCATGGCATGTCCAATTATCGTGAATGGAGTACGGGCCGCTTAGGTCCAGCTGCCGTCATGAATGCATCACCGCATCCGCGCTCGACGACGTATAGTGCGAATCATCCGCCGCTCCATCACAGATGTGATATTGCTCAGCAGATCGACGATGACGGTTGAAGACCAATCCCGGCTCTGTCCTACTCGAGGGCGAGCGCCGGACGGTGATGCTGTCCGGACGTGCTGAGACCGCGCGCCAAGGGCGGCTCTGCTCGGGAGGAATGCCGATGTCGATCCGCCTCGCGGCCGTCGCCGCGCGTCTCGTCGCTGTGGCGCTGCTGCTGTCCGCTTTGAGCGGACCGACCCGCGCCGAGACGAACACGGTCCGCATCGGCCTGCAATACGGTCTCGTCTACCTGCCGGTGATGATCGCGCAGAACGAAGGTTTGTTCGATAAGCGCGCCAAGGCGGCAGGCCTCGACGGGTTGTCGGTCACGCTGAGCCGCTTCAGTGGCTCAGCCGCGATGAACGACGCGCTGCTCTCCGACAGCATCGAGCTGGGCACCCTCGGCGCGACCGGCGCCCTGATCGCCTGGGACAAGACCCGCGGTCGTCAGCAGATCAAGAGTCTCTGCGCCCTCACGTCAGTCGTCTACACGCTGTTTACGGGCAAGCAAGGCGTCACCGCGCTGAAGGATTTTACCTTTGGTGACAAAATCGCGGTCCCAGCCTTTAACTCGCCGCAGGCTATCCTGCTGCGGGTGGCCGCGGCCCGGCAACTCGGCGATCCGGCCAAGGCCGATACGCTGATGGTGAGCCTGCCCCACCCCGACGCCACCGCGGCCATGCGCGCCGGGCAAAGCATCGCCGGCTACTTCTCGACGCCACCCTTCACCCAGGTCCTGCGGGGGGATCCCAAGCTCCGGGCGATCATGACCTCCACCGGTCTGATCGGCGACGGTGACCCCACCGCCGCGACCCTGAACGCCAAGCAGGGCTTTGTTGACGCCAATCCCAGAGTGGCGCAGGCGATCCTCGCCGGCATGGAGGACGCGGTTTCGCTTATTCGCAGCGACCCGAGGCGGGCGGCGGCGATCTATCTGGCTTCAGAGCAGGTGCAGATCGATCAGGCCCAAGTCGAGGCGACCCTCACCGACGGGTCCCTGGTCTATGGCGTGGCCCCGAAAGACATGGTCAACCTCGCCAAGGCGATGGCGGCGCAGGGGCTCCTGCGCAAAGTGCCGACCGACTGGCAGGAACTCTTCTTTCCGGGCCTCAAGGACCGCGACGGGAGCTGAGCGGGCCATACGGGCGAGCCCCTGATCTGACAGACCACGGAGCAGAGATGCAGAGCTTTCGCTTCAGCGCCGAACCGCTCCCGGCCGAGGCCGAGGCGGCCCGCGCGGCCGTCCGCGTTTTCCTCGACGCTGAACTGGCGGCCGGGCACTTCGTGCCGCATCGGACCTCGTGGACGACCTTCGACGCCGGCTTCAGCCGACGTGCCGGGGCAGCTGGGTTCATCGGCCTGACCATGCCGGAGGCGTATGGTGGCCATGAGCGGTCCGGCCTCGTCCGCTTCGTCGTCACCGAGGAGATGCTGGCGGCCGGCGCGCCCTGCGGGGCGCACTGGATCGCCGACCGTCAGTCCGGCCCACAGATCCTGCGGCACGGTTCCGAGGCGGCCAAGCGGGCGATCCTGCCGCGGATCTGCCGCGGCGAATGCGCTTTCGGCATCGGCATGAGCGAGCCGAACTCGGGCTCGGACCTCGCAGCCGTACGCACCCGCGCGGTGCGCGACGGCGACGATTGGTTGATCAACGGCTCCAAGATCTGGACGACGAACGCCCATCAGGTCGATTACCTGCTCGCCCTGGTCCGGACCGGTGAGCCCGGACCAGACCGGCACGGCGGCTTGACCCAGTTCATCATCGACATGGCGGCTCCCGGGGTCACGGTGCGACCGATCCTCGACCTGTCAGGCCACCACGAGTTCAACGAGGTGTTCTTCACTGACTACCGCGTCCCGGACGCCATGATGGTCGGCGCGGAGGGCGAGGGCTGGGGGCTCGTCACGGAGGAACTCGCTTTCGAGCGCTCGGGGCCCGACCGCTTCCTGTCGGACTACCGGCTGCTCGTCGAACTCGTCGACCGGATCGGGCCGGAACCCGACCGGTTCCAGGCGGTCGAGACCGGCCGGATGGTGGCGCAGCTCACCGCGCTCCTCGGCATGTCGGCCTCGGTGGCCCGGCTCCTCGACAAGGGCGTCGTCCCCGGCGTCGAGGCAGCGCTCGTGAAGGATGTCGGCAACAGCTTCGAGCGCGCCGTGCCAGAGATCGCCCGGCGGCTCGTGCCGGTTGAGCCCAGCCTCACCGCGCAGGGCGAGCCGTTCCGTGAGGCGCTCGGCGGCGTGACCCTGCGGGCGCCCTCCTTCACCCTGCGCGGCGGCACCCGCGAGGTTCTGCGCGGGGTCATCGCCCGGGGGCTGGGCTTGCGATGAACACGACCAACCACGCACAGGATGGGTCAGCCGACGAAATCGCCGCCATCGTCCTCGATCAATTTGAGCGGCTGCTGGCCCAGCATCTCCCGCCACAGTTGCTGGCGGCCTGCGACGGGGCCGTGAACGACGCGGCCTGGCCCGCAGATCTCTGGAGGGCGCTTAACGACAGCGGTCTGCCGCTGGCCCTGGTGCCTGAAGCGGCCGACGGGATCGGTCTGAAGGCTGGGACAGCTGCCCGGCTGATCCGGCGCTGCGGGCAGGCGGCCCTGCCACTGCCACTGCCCGAGACCATCGCGGGTGCGGCGCTCTGGGCGGCGGCCGGCGGCGGCGCATCGGAGGGCGCCCTAACCTTGGTCCCAGCCGGCAGCCCCGTTCGGATCACGCGACGGGCCGACGGCTTCGTCCTCGACGGGCGGGCGGCGCAAGTGCCCTGGGGCGGTTCGGTCGCGGCCCTGCTCGTGGATGCGATCGACGCCGCGGGCGCAGTGCACCTCGTGCGGATCGCAGCACCGGGCACGGTTCGCGACATGCGCCACAATCTCGCGGGCGAGCCACGCGACGCCCTCGACCTCACGGGCTGCACCGTCGCCATCGACGAGGTGTGGACGGCGCCGGACTGGGCCGCCGAGGTTGGTGTCGGCTCGGTGGAGACAGTCGGCGCCTGGGCGCGCGCGCAGCAGATGGTAGGCGCGATGGAGACCTGCCTCACCTCCGCCCTGGATCACGCCCGCGAACGGCAGCAATTCGGGCGGCCGCTCGCCAAGTTTCAGGCGATCCAGCATATGCTGGCCGAGGCCGCGGGCCACGTCGCGGCGGCGACCGCCTCGGCCGATCTCGCCGCTGTGTGCTGGGGAGACGCACGCTTCGTCCTCGCCACCGCGATCGCCAAGGCGCGCTGCGGCGAGGCGGCAGGCCACGTCGCTGCAATCTGTCATCAGATCCACGGGGCGATGGGTTTCACCCAGGAACACCCGCTGCACCGCGCGACGCGGCGGCTGTGGTCCTGGCGCGATGAGTTCGGCTCCGACGCCGTGTGGCAGGAACGGATCGGGCGCGCGGTCTGCGCGGGCGGCGGCGCTGCACTTTGGCCTTTGCTGGTCCGGCTGCGGGCCGGTGCCGGCTGAAATGGGAGATCGGTGCGTGCTGGATCATTCCGCCGAGACGAAAGAGGACGGTCCCCTCGCGGGCGTGCGGATCGTGGATCTCACCAGCGTGATCATGGGGCCCTCGGCCACACACATTCTGGCCGATCTCGGGGCGGACGTGATCAAGATCGAGACGCCGGAGGGCGACTCCTTCCGTCACTACCGGCCGGCCCGCAACCCCGGGATGGGCGGCAACTTCCTGCACCTCAACCGCAACAAGCGCAGCGTCCGCCTGGACCTGAAACGGCCCGAGGCCCGCGCGGCCCTCGACCGGCTGATCGCCACGGCGGACGTCTTCGTGCACTCGATGCGCCCGGACGCGATCCTGCGGCTGGGCTACGGCTACGACCGCGTGCGCGCGCTCAAGCCCGAGATCATTTTCTGCGGCGCCTACGGCTTCGGGGCCGACGGCCCCTACGCGCACAAAGCGGCCTACGACGATCTGATCCAGGCTGGCTCCGGCCTCGCCACCCTCCAGACCGCCGCCACCGGTCAGCCCGGCTACCTGCCCACCGTGCTCTGCGACAAGATCGCGGGGCAGGCCATCGCCTGCGCGATCCTGGCGGCCCTCTACGGGCGACGCGCCGGCGGCAGCGGGCAGGCAGTGGAAGTGCCTATGTTCGAGACCATGGTGGAGTTCAACTTCGTCGAGCACATGGTCGGCTACGCATTTCAGCCACCGCTCGGGCCACCGGGCTTCAACCGGGTGCTCAGCCCGAAGCGCAAGCCCTACCGCACCCAGGACGGTCACGCCTGCATCCTGCCCTACTCCGACCGGAACTGGCGCGACTTCTTCATCTACACCGGCCGACTCGAGTTCGTGGACGACCCGCGCTTTACGCCGCTCGCCGTGCGGGTGGAGAATATCGATGTCCTGTACGCGCTGGTGGAGGAGGAGGCGCCGCGCAGGACCACGGCAGAGTGGGTGGCGTTCTGCGACTCGGTGAGCATCCCGTGCATGCCGGTCCTCGGGTTGGAGGACCTGCCGGAGGACGCGCATCTGAAGGCGGTGGGCTTCTTCGGCACCGCCGAGCATCCGAGTGAGGGGCGCTACCGCACCATGCGCCGGCCGGTCTCGTTCAGCGGCAGCCGATTCATGATTCGCCGCCACGCGCCCCGGCACGGCGAGCACACCGCCGAGGTCCTGGCCGAGGCGGGCCTCGATCCGTCGGAGATCGCTGCCCTGGGCGCGGACATGACCGCGCCCGAAGCGACGACCACGACGGTCGAACGCTCGGCCGTCGCACCTCTGGAGACCGCCCCATGACCAGCCAGACCGAGGATCTGAGTGCGGGCGAAGACCTCCTGTTCGGTGTCGCCGAGGGGGTGGCGACCATCACGTTGAACCGACCAGAGCGGAAGAACGCCTTCACCTTCCCGATGATCGAGGCCTGGACGGCGGCCCTCCAGCGCTGCCGCACGGATGAGGCGGTCCGCGTCGTCATCGTGACCGGCGCAGGCCCAGCCTTCTGCAGCGGCGGCGACATCGTCGAGATGGGCGAGCGCCTCGACCAGCCGCCCCAGCGGCGTAAGGACGAACTTTTTAGCCGGATCCAGCGCATCCCGCTGGCGCTCGAGGATCTCGACAAGCCGGTCATCGCCGCGCTGAACGGCGTGGCCACCGGGGCGGGCCTCGACCTCGCGCTGATGTGTGACCTGCGCTACGCCGCGCGCAGTGCCCGCTTTGCCGAGACCTATGTTCGCGTCGGGCTGGTGCCCGGTGCCGGGGGCGCCCACTTCCTGCCCCGACTCGTCGGCACCGCGAAGGCGCTGGAGCTGTTCTTCACCGGTGACTTCGTCGATGCGGAGGAAGCGCTCCGGATCGGCCTCGTCAACGGCGTTCACGACGATGTGGCCCTGATGCCGGCGGTCGAGGCGCTGGCGCGTCGGATCGCCAAGGCGCCACCGCTCACGCTGAGCCTGATCAAGCGCGCAGTCTATCAGGGAATGCGCAACGACCTGCGCACCAACCTCGACCTGATCTCCTCGCACTATGCGGTGATCACCGCGACGCCCGAGCATCGGGATGCGGTGCAGGCGTTCATCGGCGGGCGCAGCAAGCCTTGAAGTGAAGGGCGCCCACTTGAGTGCTGGGGGGCTTCCGGTTGGGTCACCCCGCCCCCGTACGTGATGTGGGGAAGAGGACGTCCCAGGAACTAAAGCAGCAGAAGCAAAACAGCATCGGCATTGTGTCAGTCAGTTCCATTTTTTGATTAGACTGATCGCGAAAGATAATATCAAATACCATTCGAACGATTAAAGGACTCGCCAAATGAA